>DTUH01000296.1:5593-24231 GCA_012964265.1 Candidatus Lambdaproteobacteria bacterium | reverse complement strand
AGTTAAATACCTATCTCATGGCAGCCAGTGAGTGGATTGGAGAAGAAACTATTCTTTGTTTTCCGGATGGAGAACCAAAGGAGTATCTTTATGATTTAATGCGCGATTATCCGCAGCGTGGAGGAAAACGTTTCCGCCCAGCATTGGTTTTGCTATGCTGCGAATTATTTGGAGGTGATCCGGAAGACGCCCTGAATTCTGCAGTTGCTCTGGAGTTGTTTCACAACTTTGCCCTGATTCATGATGACATTGAGGATGAGTCATTGTTGCGTCGTGGAAAGCCAACTTTGCATCTCCTGCACGGAATCGCCCTTGCGCTCAATTCCGGAGATGCTTTATTGGGACTGGTACACGAAACCCTGCTGAAAAATCATGCTAGATTGGCAAGTACTACTGCGGTGCGGATCCATCAACATTTAAACAAGGTCATGCGCGCCACTTTTGAAGGACAGGCTCTTGATATCGGCTGGGTCGCAAAACGGACTTTTCCGGATCGTACTGCATACCACGAAATGATTGGCAGGAAAACAGGATGGTATTCAGGAAAAGGCCCGTGTCAGTGCGGCGCATTAATTGCGGACGCTTCCGCAGCAGATTTCGATACAGTAGGCACTTTTGGAGAAGCGATAGGAATCGGTTTTCAGATACGTGATGATTTACTGAACTTAACCGAAAAAAGTGAGACCGAAGCCCCAAGCGCAGGTGCGGGAGGTTATGGAAAAGAACGTGGTGGTGACATCGCAGAAGGAAAACGAACCTTGATCACAATTGAACTGCTGGAGCGGCTTGAAGCAAAAGACGCAGAGAGAGCACGAAATATTTTATTGCAGACTCGTGAACAAGTCTCAGAGTCAGATATTGACTGGTGCATTGCTCAAGCTGAAAGTACAGGAGCTCTGGATGCCGCAGCAGATTACTGTCAAAAACAGGCAGATCTGGCTACTTCCGCCTTAAAAAAACTTCCGAAACATCACGCCCAAACTTTGCTTGCAGAACTGGTGGACTATTTGACAATAGACCGAAAAGCCTAACCCGAACTAAAAAAGTATCGACAAATTACCTAAATACTGATAAAAATGAGAGTTGGTTTTTAATCAATAATTGTACAGCTTGCACAAATTGAAGCGGAACACATGGCTCGGACTGAAGAAATTTTGTTAAATCTGCTGGCTGTTCCGATTAAGGAAAAAGGTTTTGAACTGATAGATGTTGTATTTAACAGGCATGGTTCTGAGCAAATAATTCAGTTATTTATTGACGGTCCACATGGAATTGGAACAGACGATTGTGTTGCTGTTAATCAGGTTGCACAGGAAGTCCTGGAAAGTGGTGATCGTATTTATGAGACCTGCACTTTGGAAGTTTCATCGCCCGGGATTTTTCGGAAACTGAAAACTCCGGAGCACTTTAAGACTTTTACAGGAAGACGTATCAGGTTGCGTATGCAACAAAAAATTCAGGGAGTCAAAAATGCAATCGGCAGCATCGAGGAGTGTTCAGATAAGGAAATTAGAATAAGACTGGAAAACGATGGTTCAGAATTAGTTATACCGTTTTCAATGATTACCGGGGCTAACCTTGAACCAATACTGGATTTTTGACTGTTTGATTGAATTATTGAACGAAACACGTAAGACAAAAAGGTAAATTTTGAAAGAAAACTTATTTGAAATCATCAAGGACTTTTCCAAAGAGAAAGGTTTGGACCATGAAGTAGTAATTAAGTTAGTAGAGGAGTCACTGATTCAGGCTGCTCAACGCAAACTTCCTTATCAAGAAATTGAAGGTCAAATTGATGAGAAAACCGGAAAAATAAACTTGTCCCATTTTAAGGAAGTTGTTGAATTGGTAGAAGATCCCAACAATGAAATTTCAATGGAAGATGTTTTAGAAATCGATCCTGATGCCGGACTCGGCGATGAGGTTGAATATGAAATAAGCGAACGCGAGTTTCAGCGAATTGCGCATTCAACACGCCCCATTATTTTTGGCAGTTTAAAGGAAGCAGAACGGCAAATGGTTGTCTCAACTTTTACTGATAAAATCGGGGAAGTGCTGACTGGTACTGTTTTAAGGGTTGAGCCAAACGGTCGAGTGGTTTTCAGTTTTCAAAATAAAGTCGAAGCATATTTATTCAGGCGAGAGCAAATATACGGCGAGAATTTTACTTTTGGAGACCACGTCAGAGTGATCTTATTAGACGTAAATGACAATCCACATAAAGATTCTCAGCTCACAATTTCAAGAACACATCCTGGACTATTAATAAAGTTGTTTGAAATGGAGGTTCCAGAAATATTTGATGGAATTGTCAAAATCGTCAATGCTGCCAGAGAACCGGGACGCAGAGCAAAAATTTCTGTGTATTCTACCGATGAAGAAGTCGATCCAGTTGGTTCATGCGTGGGGATGCGCGGCAGTCGTGTTCAGACAATTGTTAATGATTTGAATGGTGAAAAAATTGATATAGTACGCTGGAGCGAAGACATAGATCAATATACATGCAATGCACTTGCGCCTGCAGAAATTAACAGTCTTGAAATTGACGAGGAAGCAAATCAAATTGATGTGATCGTTGCCCCAAATCAACTTTCACTGGCAATTGGACACAAAGGGCAGAATGTTCGTCTGGCTTCAAAATTAATCGGTTACAAAATTAACATTGTTGCAAATGAAGACCAAGAACTATCAATTGATGAACAACTGGAAAAAGAACTGGCAAAAACCAAGGATATTGGCGATGAAAGCACAGAAGTTTCTGTAGAGGTGACGCAAAACAACATTGACGAAGAAAGTGAAGCTGTTGCTGCTGAACCGAAAAATCATGAAGCAGAAGTTGAGGAAGTTGCCATAGAAGAAGCAGAAGTTGAGGAAGTTGTTGAAGGTGATGTGAAAACAAAAACAAAAGCTAAAGCTAAAAAAATAACTAAAGTTGATGCCGAAGAAGAAACAGAATCAACCAGTTGAAAACGACATTTGGTAGAATCAATAGCACCTGTAGAAATAATCAAAGGAATACATGTCTGAAGTAAGAGTATTTGAACTGGCAAAAGAATTAAAGATGCCGGCAAAGCAACTGCTCACCAAGATGCGCAAAGCTGGAATTCCAGTTACAGGAAACTTCTCTGAACTATCTGCGGATCAGGCGGAGATAGTTAGAAAAATGGCAAAAAGCGCCAGTGGAATTGTTATACTAAAAATTACTAAAGCTAAGGGTTTACGCCGAGCTAAACCCACTGAAAGCAAAACAGGAGAGGCTGAAGTCATCAAAAAGTCTAAAAAGACTAAGAGTTCCGCGATTGTCACAATTTCTACAAAATCTCAATTAGATGAAAAAGTTGTTGAAGAAGCACCGAAAAGGAGAGTGCGCAGGAAAAAGAAAGAGACTGTACCACCAACTCTGTACACTATAGTTCCAACAAGGGAAAAAGATGTTCCTGCCGATGGAGTTACTGTTACTGACGCTGAGGAACAGATAAGGCAAGCTTCTGAAACTGACCCGAAAGAGTTTAAATCATTTAAGCATGAGACTGACGCAAGCTCTCAGCATAACGAGCAAATAATGTCCGATTCTGAGGAATTTGTCAGAGAAAGCACAGATGAAGCACCACCTGCTGAAGCAGATCCTATCGAGCAAATCAACGCTGACTCACCGGAAAAATCTCCGGAAGATACTTTTGCTGTTGATTTAAAAACAACTGATTTAACAGATAAAAAACCGAAGAAAAAAAAGGTAATTTTCAAGCACTCCCATTCTGAAGACGAAGATTATCCAGAAAGAGATAAAAATTTCCGCCGCTTTGATTCAGAAAAAAAACGTAGAGGCGGAGGTGGTCAAAGAGATTATTTCTTTCGTGAAAGAAGACCACGGCACCGCAGAAAAGACCAGCCCCAGGGCCGGCGCCACGAAAAAAGTGTCAAAAAGGTTCTTGATCCTATTGCACCTAAGCACATTTTCAATCCACGTAAAAAGAACATCCGGATTGGCAACCAGGTTGTCGTATCAGAACTTGCAGGATTGATTGGCATCAAAGTACCGGAAATTTTAAAAAAATTGATGGCACTCGGCATCATGGCAACTATCAACCAGACAATCACCGGTGAAACGGCAGAACTGATTGCAAATGATTTTGATGTGACAGTTGAAGTGGAAACTTTCGAACTGTCAGACCTGCTCAAAGAAGAATTGCCGGATGTATCAGAGCTGGAAGTACGTGCACCGATCGTGACAATCATGGGACACGTTGATCACGGAAAAACATCGCTGCTTGATAAAATCCGTGAAACTCGCATCGCTTCCGGAGAAGCCGGTGGCATTACCCAGCACATTGGTGCATATCATCTTGAAGCAGGGGGAAATAGAGTTACTTTCCTGGATACACCGGGACATAAGGCTTTTACTTCCATGCGTGCCAGAGGTGCCAATATCACTGACATCGTCGTACTTGTTGTAGCATCAGACGATAAAGTGCAGCCACAAACCATTGAAGCAATCCAGCACGCACGGGCAGCGGATGTGCCGATTATAGTTGCAGTGAATAAAATTGACCGTCCGGAATCTGATCCATTGAGAATTCAGCAGGAATTACTTGGCCACGAACTGGTTCCGGAAGATTTAGGTGGAAGCACCATTTTTGTAAAGGTTTCTGCCAAGACAGGTGAAGGAATTGATGAACTGCTGGAAATGATTCATTTGCAGGCAGAAATTCTGGAACTTAAAGCAACCCCGAAAGGATTTGCTCGTGGAACTATCATTGAGTCTCGTGTACGCAAAGGGCAGGGTCCTGTCGGGACTGTACTCGTTCAGCGTGGAACACTCAGGATTGGTGATTATTTCGTCATGGGAAGTATCCATGGAAGAATACGCGCGATGTTTGATGAAACAGGTAACGCAATGGAAGAAGCAGGACCATCAATCCCCGTTGAAATTTCAGGATTAAGCAATATTCCTGAAGTTGGAGAAATTTTTGTTATTCTTGAAGACGAAAAGAAAGCGCGTCTTATTGCAGAGGAACGTGAGTACAAACTGAGAGCTGAAACGATTAGCGAAGACCAGAAAACCAGTCTCGATAACCTCTTCAGCAAAATTGAAGAAGGAGAGGCAAATGAACTTCGTTTGATTTTAAAAGGAGATGTTCAAGGTTCAGTTGAGGCACTCAAATCTTCACTTGAACAAATTGGTGATGAACGAATTTCTCCACGTTTTCTGCTTTGTTCAGTAGGTGATGTTACTGAAACTGATATTACATTAGCGTCCGCTTCTGATGCGATCATAGTCGGTTTCAACGTAAATATGGATGCTAAAGCAAAGGAAATTCGTGCCAGCGAAGGTGTTGATGTACGTCTTTATGATGTTATTTACAACGCGTTAGATGATGTTAAAGCAGCCATGGAGGGCCTTTTGGAGCCGGAGATCCGGGAAGAAATACTTGGACATTTAGAGGTACGTCAAGTCTTTTCCGCAGGTAAAAATGGAATGGTAGTCGGTGGTCTGGTCACAGACGGCAAGCTTCTCCGGAATGCACTGATTCGCGTCCTCAGAAAAGAAGAAAGCATCTTTGAAGGTTCAATCATTTCGCTGAAGCGTTTCAAAGACGATGTCCAGGAAGTAGCACAAAATTATGAGTGCGGTATGATTCTGGATTTTTCAGAAATTGAAGACGGTGATATAGTGGAAGCCTACGAACATATTGAAGAAAGTGCACGGCTCTAAATTTAGCTCATGAAAAAATCAGGTAGAAGTAATTTCAGTACAATGGTGCATCGAAGACTCTCCGAAATTCTTCTCTTTGAAAGCAAAGATCCCCGTTTCAGTAAAGTCACCATCAGCAGAGTAGAGGCTACACCTAATTTGGCTTCTGCCAAAGTCCATGTTTCAGTTTTTCCTTCTGATGGTCAGGAAGAATTGGTGATCTCATTAAATCGTGCAGCAGGGTTTTTCAGTCGACAATTGGGAAAAGTCCTCAAAACACGCAACACACCGCAGTTAACTTTCACGTATGACGCAGGATTTGACCACAGCGATGAAATCGAAATATTGTTGCGGAACGTCCTTCCTAAAGACTCAGATCAGCCACAGAATACTGAAATTGACATAAATACAGAAACTGGTAAATGATGTCGGTTTTTGGCTAATAATAGAATTCATTGCGTATCATCAGCATTGACAAACCGAAAGGCTGGACTTCTTTTGATGTTGTTCGTTTTATTAAACGACAGTTTCAAGAAAAAAAAGTCGGACATCTTGGCACCTTAGACCCCATGGCAACAGGGATTCTACCTGTATTTCTAGGACAGGCGACCCGCCTTATTCCTCTCTTCAATTATGTAGACAAAACTTACCGCGCAGTTTGTAAATTAGGTGAATCAACAGACACATTTGACGCAGAGGGAACAGTTACAGAAACCCATGATGCCATGTATTTAAATCCGGAAGAAGTTACTGCGGCGATTTACTCATTTCTCGGACAGCAGGAGCAGCAAATTCCGGCATTTTCCGCAGCAAAATTTGATGGCGTTCCGGCCTACAAACTGGCGAGACAAGGGATAGAGATTCCGGAAAAAATTCGGACTGTAACTTTCCACGAAATAGAGGTTGAATCTGTCGAACTGCCATTCGTACAGTTCCGCGTAAGATGTTCAAAAGGTACTTACATCCGGACACTGGCAAATGATCTGGGACGCATACTGAAAGTAGGTGCACACCTTATTGCCCTGGAACGCCTGGCTTGTGGAAAGTGGTTTTGCAGTGATAATTCAATTTCAATTGAGAAACTTAAACAAATTGAGAGCAATTCTGATGTACCCTGGATTTCTCATTTAAAACTGCTTGATCACCTATACACAGTCTATGCAGATGCACAGATGGTAACTTCTATAACACACGGACGTCGAGTTGAAGTTTCAACATCACGCGAGCTTGAGGAAAACAAGGAAATGAATGCCAAAAAAGATTTTTCAGAAGAAACAAATCAAGTTCAGACAAAAGTTTTAGATACTGACCATAATTTGGTTGCTATCGGTATCGTAATGTGGGAGAATAACGTCTGTTATTTTCAACCATCAAAAGTATTTAGCTAGTAGAGAAGATTATTTTATATGTTAACAAAAAACCGAAAAGTCGAAATTGTAAATAAGTTCGGAAAAAACAATGCCGATACAGGCTCTACAGAAGTGCAGGTAGCATTATTAACTGAGCGTATCAATTCATTGACTGATCATTTACGCAGCCAGCCCAAGGATTTCAGTTCACGTCGAGGATTATTGAAACTTGTGGGGCAGCGTCGAAATTTTATGAGTTACCTCAAAAAGAGAAATATTGACAGTCACGGGACTCTTACTAAACAGCTCAAGATTCGCGTCAAGTGACTCAAGTAAAACTTCACAGAAGACTTGTCCACGGGGGCTGGTCTTCTGTATGGTATGTTTTGGCAGATGCCATATTGTACCACTTCATTTCCCCCGTATCCTGTAGCATGAAGTCTTTTCCGCTTTTTTCTGCTTCCCATTATAGTTCGTTTAGAGCGATTTTCTTACAAATATCCTGAAGAAATATGGTAAAGAATCGAATTATTGAGTTGTATGGAGCAGAAAAAAGAGAAACTTGCATGTTACCATTTATAGAATACCGACAGAGAGAATATGAAAAAAGGCATTACCTTTAGTCTGAATCGGTAGAACGTTGATAATTAGGAGTATAATGAAAATTGTTGAAAGAGAATTTGGACCAGCAACTATGACGCTGGAAACCGGAAGAATGGCCAAACAGGCCAATGGATCCGTATTAGTAACATACGGTGACACAGTAGTACTTGTCGCTGCAACTGCAGCAAAGGGATCAGGAACAGGCGCGGATTTTTTTCCCCTTTCCGTATTTTATGTTGAAAAAGCTTATGCCGCCGGACGAATCCCAGGAGGTTTCTTAAAGCGTGAAGCTCGTCTTTCTGATAGTGAAACTCTGATTTCTAGAATCATAGATCGTCCATTGAGACCAGCTTTTGAAGATCATTATCTTGCAGAAACAATGATTGCGGCAACCGTTTTGAGTCACGATCTTATCCATCCTTCTGATGTTGCCGCAATGAACGGTGCCTCAGCAGCATTAGCCATTTCAGACATCCCTTTTCACAATCCGCTTGGAGGTGTCAGAGTTGGACGAATTGACGGTAATTTTGTTACAAATCCAAGTCCGAAAGAGCTTGAAGTAAGTGAACTTAACATCTTTATGGCTGCCTCCAAAGACGCGATCTTAATGGTAGAGGGCGAGTCAAATGGTGTTAGCGAATCAGTGATGCTGGATGCGCTGTGGTATGGCCAGGAAGCGGTTCTGCCCATCATTGAAATGCAGGAAGAGTTGATGCAGAGTGTTGGCAAGACGAAACGGACGGTTGTAGTTCCTACGGTAGATGCTGAACTAAAAGCTAAAATTGAAGCAATTGCTCCAAAACGACTCAATGAAGCTCTAAGCATCAAAGATAAAATAGAACGTTACGAACGCCTGGACACGTTACGAGATGAAATAAGCAGCGAAATTCTTGGTGATTCACCGGAAGCTGATTCGGCAAAGGAACTGAGTCAAATTTTTGCTGACATCAAAAAAGATGAAATGCGCGCACGTTTGATCAAAGATCAAATTCGTATAGACGGACGAAATCCGACAGAAATCAGAGCAATCACATGTGAGACAAAAGTTTTGCCTCGCACACACGGTTCAGCCTTGTTCACCCGTGGCGAAACACAGGCTCTTGCTGTTACAACATTAGGCGCCCGCGAAGATGAAAAAATGATCGATTCACTGGATGGTGTTTCTTTCAAAAGATTCATGCTGCACTATAACTTTCCCAGTTTTTGCGTTGGAGAAGCACGGCCTCCCCGTGGACCGGGACGCAGAGAAATTGGACACGGAACGCTGGCAGAACGCGGGTTAACTCCGGTTTTGCCAACTAAAGCTGAATTTCCTTATACAATCCGCCTTGTTTCTGAAATCCTTGAATCAAACGGTTCGTCTTCAATGGCTACTGTCTGTGCCGGTTCTCTGGCCATGATGGATGCAGGTGTACCCCTCAAAGAAGCAACTGCGGGTATTGCCATGGGCCTGATCAGTGACGGAAAAAACAACGTTATTCTTTCCGATATTCTTGGTGATGAAGATCACCTGGGTGACATGGATTTCAAAGTTGTAGGTACAGAAAAAGGAATCACAGCCCTGCAAATGGATATAAAGATTAAGGGACTTGGACGTGAAATAGTTGAGCAAGCCTTAATGCAAGCACGTGAAGGCCGGCTGCACATTTTAGGAAAGATGGCTGAAGCACTGAAAGAATCACGCAGCGGACTTTCCACATACGCACCCCGCTTTATCACCCATAAAATTGCACAGGATAAAATCGGTGCAGTCATCGGACCTGGTGGTAAAATGATTAAGAGTATTGTTGAGAAAACCGGTGTAAAGATTAACATCGATGATGATGGTATTGTTTCAATCATGTCACGTGACCATCAAGCGGTGGATGATGCACTTGAAATTGTGAAAAACCTGACACGAACAATTGAGATAGGTGAAACCTATACCGGACCTGTTAAGAAAGTGATGGACTTTGGCGCGTTTGTTGAGGTTTTCCCTGGCACAGAAGGCCTGGTACATATTTCTAATCTGGCAGAAGGCCGAGTCGAAAAAGTTACGGATATTTGTAAAGAGGGTGATATTGTCACCGTCAAGGCAACCGGATTAGACAGACGAGGGAAAATACAGCTTAGTATTAAAGACGTTTAAGACATCCATTAACTACATAACGCTGTAAAAATAATCGTCTGCTGGCCGTTCCTTTAAAATTACGGTCAGCAGACTTCCCTGCCAAATTATTTTCTCCCCAACATTTTTAGTTCCGCAAAAAGAATCTGCAATGGACCTCTAATCCAAATTCAAACACTATTAGTTTGAGTTTGAACTGCTCTAAGGCTACGGTGAAATGGATTATTTCAGCATCAACTCACCCTGCAAACCTATTTCTGCATGAACCTTGTCATCACGGATTCCGGACTTGGCGGTCTTTCTGTTTGCGCCCAGCTGATGCTGCTTTTAAATAAACGTGCAGATTCCGGACTGTCAGCTTTTACTGCAGATGATTTACACATTACCTACGTGAACGCAGTTCCCTCAAATGAACTTGGTTACAACTCCATGTCCGGAAGAGAGGAGCAACTTGCGACATTTGATAAAATCCTGCGAAACGTAAAAAAACTCTTTGCGCCGAATCACATTTTTGTCGCATGTGGAACTCTGTCTGTACTTTTGAAAGACATTCAGTTTAAAAGCAATTCTTTGTTTAAAATCGAAGGGATTCTGCCAATTGGACTCAAACAGCTTTTGGACAGTCTTCATCAAAATTCACAGGCTACCGTTATAATCTTTGCAACTCCGACTACAATTGATGCTAAAACCTTTCAGCACGAACTTTTCAATAAAGGAATTGCGGAAAAGAGAATAATTACTCAGGCATGTCCGGAATTGGCAACCCAAATTTCTAATGATCCGGAAGGATCAAAAGTAGCGGAACACATCCATCACTGGGTTCAGCAAGCTTTACGGAAATTGCCTTCTGATTGCGTCGCGCCTCTGGTTGTATATCTTGGCTGCACTCACTATTCTTATCGTGAAAGTCTCTTCCATGACGCCTTTTTACAGGAAGGTTTCAGCGAAATTACTCTGCTAAATCCCAATCTTGCCGCAGCAGAATACTTAGCCAAAATCATCCTGCAAGATCAAGAGTCAGTCACCATTCAGCCGCAGGACATTTCTCTTGAATTTATAACGCCTTATGCAATTCCGGAAAAAGAAAAAATAACGCTTTCACAACTGCTGAATCCTGTTTCAGTTGAAACCTCAACGGCTTTTCAAAATGCCAGAATTTGCCCTGAACTGCTTGACGATTGATCCATGACTGCAGCTAAAATTACTGAATATAATTTACTTTCCTGTTTGGAAATATCCCACCTTTTGGACTCAGTAGCTGAATCACGGATTTGGTTTACACAACTTAATCTACATAATTTTACAAAAAATGAACTTCCTGATGCAGGTCAAATTGCGGATTATTTATTTTCAGCAATTGAATTGCCTGAACTAAAACTGTTTCTGCTCCTGATTGAGAAAAAAAGGAAGGAGCCTTGGACCGGAAACACAGAGTCCGTCGGTTTTCAGGAATTGATTGAGATAAAGATCCTAAACACGAATGAAAAAAAACAAAACACTTCGTTCAAAATGCGGGGCTGTGTCTGGAAAAACAAGCTTGATCCGGAAACTATTCAGGAAATAATCATACAAAACCCGGATGCTCCGCTCGTATCTGTGGCAAAAAATAGACATGCCGTAATCGTCAATCCTGAACAACCATTACGCCTTGAAGTCCTCAAAATCCCAAAACCATGGGGACATGAAGGTTGGTACACAGGAGTTGAAAAACGTGGTGTGGTAAAGGTCACAGACGAATGTGGAAAAACAGAATTGCCTTATGCACTGAATCTTCTAAAAAAACAACTGCTCGCAGAATATGCGGAAACTTTGATTTTGCTCAAATCACTCAATCCAGTCGCGGAAGTTGTGGTGGGTGATTTGTACTACGAAATGCATGAAGAAAAGTGGGAAGTGTATGTGGTGACAGAAATTGATAAAAACGCCTGGCCATCCGGAACTGGAATCATCAAGGCAGGATTGCATCCGGATAAAATTTCTGAATATCAGGCAAAACACGGCAAAAAATGGTCAGAATATCTACTCAAAGATTTTAAAGAAGCTATTGCTGAATACGAAAAGATTCGACGTCAAATCGATGATTATAAAGAAATTATCTCACAGGAATTGTCGGATCAGGAGCATGCACTTCGGGAAAGAGCCGCTGCTTTTGTGGGTGACTTTTCCGTAAAAGTTGGTGATATTGTCAGCTTTCCTGTTTTCCAAATGCACTCTTTACGGCATGGAATAAAGGTAATTGAATTTCAAACACCGCACTATGAACGCCTAATTTTGATGAATGCTCAAAAAGTTCTCACCCAAAATCATTGGGATACCGAAGACGCTCTAAACAAAATGATTCCGCAAGTTTATGAAGCGCCGCAACTTGAAAGATTACACAAATCAGCAGGTTTACTGGTGGAACGTTTTGTAGATTTTCCCCAATTCACTGCTGACCGTATTTCGTTGGATGCAAAAGCGATTTGGGCAGAGCAACTCGACGGTCAATACCGGTTATTAATCACCATCTCCGGACAGGCCACAGTTTTTCCGGAAAACGGTAACCCGGTTATTTTGAATCATGAAGAAGCTTTGTTTTTACCAGTGGGAATGGGAAGTTATCGGTTGAAAAGCACAGGGAATATTCCGTTGATTTGTTTAAAGGCAATGCCGAAATGACACATGATCGTTGAAGTTGCCCTAAATTTACCCCTTCGTAATACTTTTGATTATCGCTGGCCGGATAATCTCGCTCGATTTCCTGAAGCAGGTTTACAGGTACTCGTACCTTTTGGTTCGCAAAAAAAAGGAGGTGTTGTCGTTGGTGTTAAAGAGCATTCAAGTTTTGCCAGGCTGAAACAGGTTGAAACACTGGTTGATGAGGAACCCCTTTTTTCGGCAGAAATGCTCGAACTCACCAAGTGGACTTCTGAATATTATTTTTGTGCCTGGGGCGAAACACTTAATGCCGCAATTCCTGGCGGACTAACCTTGCGCTTACGCACCACCTTTACTGCCCAATCAAACTCACTTCCGCAGTTGGAAAAACTGAGTGAACTACCGCTTTCCCTGATTCGATCACAAGCTGCATGGACCCAGCAGGAGTGGCTCAAATGCAATCCTGACAAACACGATCACCAACTTTTGCGACGTTGGCTTGCAAACGGTGATCTTCGTACAACACATGTTTTTCTCGGACAAAAAGCAAAACCAAAAATGGAACGCTGGGTCTGCCTGCTAAAACCTGATGAAGCAAAAACAGCTGTTAAACGACGCAAAACAAAACGTCAGCATATATTTGAAATCCTGAAAGAAAATCCAAAGATTTGCTGGAGTGACATTCAAAACAGAGTCAATGCTCCATCACATATCTTAAAAAAACTGAAAGAAGAAGGTTTCGTTGATTTTTTTGAAAAACGGATTTATCGTCGTTTTATGGAAGGTGGACTTCCTGAGAAAGAACCATTTCAGGCTTTAAATCCGGAGCAGAAATTTGCATTTGACGAGCTTTCTGATTCACTTAAGAAAGGGGCATACCGCACTTTTTTGCTCGAGGGAGTAACCGGCAGTGGAAAAACTGAAGTTTATCTTCATGCAGTACGTGCCGCACGCAACTTGGGCAAATCATCTTTAGTACTGGTGCCTGAAATTTCACTCACACCGCAACTTGTCAACCGTTTCCGCTCTCGTTTTGGAGACCTTGTGGCGGTTTTACATAGCGGAATGGATGACGGTGAACGCTTTGATGAGTGGTCGAGAGTACGTAACGGAATTGCTACAATCGTCATAGGTGCACGCAGCGCTGTATTTTCTCCATTAAAGAATTTGGGGCTGATTGTGATTGATGAAGAGCACGACCCTTCATACAAACAGGGAGAGTCCCCGCGTTATCACGGACGTGATACAGCAATTTATCGTGGATTTGCCGCAAACGCAACCGTTTTGCTTGGTTCTGCAACACCTTCGCTGGAATCTGCAAACAATGTGAATAATGAGAAATATGAGCTATTGCGCTTAACGTCCCGTATCCATCAAGTACTCCTGCCGGAAGTCAAACTTCTGGATATGAAAACGGTTCAAAGCCAAAAAGGCAGTCCCTATTTTTCCAGTGAATTGGTTGAATCCCTGCGTCTACGCCTGTTGAAAAAAGAGCAAAGCATTGTATTCTTGAATCGCCGCGGATTTGCGCCTTTGGTACGTTGTTCAAAGTGTGAAACTACTTACACTTGCCCCAACTGCAGTTTGAGTCTGGTTTACCATCAAGCTGCAAATCAGGTGCGCTGTCATCAATGTGATTTTATAAAACCTCTGCAAAATAGATGTCCGGATTGCGGAACTGATCATGTTCCCATAATTATCGGTACCGGAACTGAGCAAGTTGAAGAAAATCTTAAAATGTTTTTTCCGGAAGCGCGTATTTTGCGGATGGATCGCGACACGCTGCATGGAAAACATGCTCTCTCGAAAATGCATGACCGTATCCGTAAACACGAGGTCGATATCGTGATAGGTACACAATTGGTAACTAAAGGCCATGACTTTCCGGAAGTAACCCTGGTGGGAGTAATTTTATCAGATTTATCACTGAATATTCCGGATTTCCGTGCAAGTGAACGAACGTTTCAACTTTTGACACAAGTTGCCGGACGTGCCGGTCGCGGCCACAAACCTGGAAAGGTGCTGATTCAAACACATAATCCACGACACCACAGTTTGCTCTGCGCAAAAGAACACGATACCACTAAATTCAGGGAACTTGAACTGGAACGCCGACAAAACCTCAGGATGCCTCCTTTTCATTCACTAAGCTTGATTGTCTGCAGCAGTCCGCGTGAAGAACGCGCGGAAAGTATTGCACGGGAACTTGCCGAAAAGATACAAAAGATTTTTTCACAAACAAGTCCTGTTAGTCATGCAGAGTCCAACTCCAAAGCTGAAACTATTGAAGTAATTGGGCCAATTGAAGCTCCGATGAAAAAGTTGCGCAACCGTTTTCGCTGGCAACTCTTACTGAAAGCAGAAAATGTGCGGCCTATTTTACATTTATTGAAACTTGTTTTTGAATCCGTACCTTCAACCAGACGTGATGAATTGATTCAGATTGATGTAGATCCTCATAATTTGCTTTGAAGACTACAAAAAGCCCGACAGATTCCGGAAAGGAAGCAAATGTAAGTCGGACTTATTGCTGCTGAATGGCAACCGCGGTGCCCGACATCGCTCCGTCAATGTGGAACCAGATTCCTTGTTCCCGGCAAAGATCACCGATGGCAGGCAGTACTGGAAGCGATTCGATGCGTTCCCAGTAGTCGGTGATCCAGGCGATCAAGACGTGGCCTCGTTTCCGGAATTCCACCGAGGTCATGTGAAAGGAATTGGGCGTTTCTGGAGATTGCGTTCATTTTGATTTTATGTTTATCGAAATCAATAAACGTACTCCCCGTTTTGCCAGACCACCGGATATTGCTGACTGTCTAGAATTTCTCCGTCATTGAGGTTAGGGTTGCAGTTTCCCGGTTGCGAGCCCGGATCGGTGCAATAGACAGCTTCGCGTCCGGTATAGCGAACTACGTAACCACGACGTCGAGTGGAGTTGCTGTGGTTTCCGCCGGAGCCGTGAACGATGAGTGCATGGAAGGCCAGAACGTCACCCGGAGCCATGTCCCAGGCTACGATCTTGTGCTGCTCGCGTTCCGCTTGTATGTCAGGTATCTTGACAAAATCCGGGTTCTCTTCGTAGGAAGCGCTGTCCACCGGATCGAAGTTTTCGGGTTGAAACCACTTGCCCCAGAGGTGTGATCCAGAAATAAATTCAACCACTCCATTTTCTTCAAAAGCACAAATCTGTTCCTCGGTCACGGATTGTTTGATTTCCATGTTTCCTGTAAGTGATGGGTTTAATTGGGTTACCGATAGCCAATGCTGTTTCACAGTCAGAAATCATACTCAATTCCTCCTCACTCCAACCTCGTTGTTCCCATTCCAACTCAAATGTTTCTTCCAGGCATTCAAGCAGTTGCTGACGTAATTCCTGTTTGGAGAGTTCCGGATATATTCCAGCAGATTCAAGTGAATGCATATCGTTCCGCAAGTTTTCTTCTCTGGAGTAAGGGAAGATTTGAGCAATGAGGGGAACTGAATCATTGAGTGGAATAGAACCGTGCTGCAGGAACACTCTATAAGACGAAGTATCCGGTCCACGTAAATTTCTGATTCTTTGCGCGCTGCCGATTATTTTTCTACCTTCGACTAAAATTTCATAAGCAGACGGTTCAGCAAAGCAAACGTGAGGATCGGTTTTTTTCTTTTTCCGACTTCTTTCCTGCAGTTCAGGTTTTAGACCAAGCTTTTTGAAAAAGGCGTAAAATCCTTGTGCAAGAAAACGATAGTTGTCCAGTACACCTCCGTTAAAATTTTGATCCAGAACTCCGCCAACCAAAGAATATGTCAGATCAAAACCATGCAAAACGGCTTTACCGCCTGTTGTTCGGCGGACGACCGGTATTCCGAGATTACTGCACACCTCCAAATCTATGTGCCTGTCCAACTTTTCATTCCGGCCAAGTGAAAGAGTAGGACATTCCCAGTCATAAACCCTGAAAACCGGATACGAATCCCGGCTATAATTTTCCAGCAGAACCTGATCTGCTGCCATATTGAAACTGCCGGAACGAGAAATGTCCTCGATCAGACGCCAGATTCGCATTTCTAATTCTTAAATAGTCATGATTTTGGATTCAGCAAACTTAAAAAATCCATTCCTCCAGTCATTTTTCCTATTTGCTGTCCAAGAGAATTCTGCATGTTTTTCTGACTTTGTCTTAGACCTTCATTTACAGCAGAAAGGATTAAATCCTGAAGAGTTTCAATATCATCCACATCTACAACTTCCGGATCAATTACAATACTTTTTGCTTCCTGTTTTCCGTTGAAAGTCATTTTTACCATTTCTCCACCTACGGAAACAGAGAATGTTTGCTTGGCAAGTTCCTCCTGTTGCTGCTTCATGGTTTCAGAAAGTTCCTGAGCCTTTTTCAGCATTTCATTCATGTCAATCATTGTGTACTCCGTTATTTAAAAAGTTTAAATTATTCATTGTAAAAAGTGTGTCTTCTCCAGCTCTTCAGGCATCGGCAAATTCAATAGCGGTAATTTTGCTGTTTGTAAACACAGAGAGGATATCCTTGACTTGCGGAAATTCTCTGGCATTTTTTCGTTTTAATTCTTTTTTCTGCTCTAAAAGAATTTGTTCACATTCGACTATGGTTTGCATCGAAGTAACAATTGGCGTAATTTCACAACTCACATGAACTGCATGACCGCACCATTCTGAGGCAATTGTCTCCAGCAGCTCTCTGTTTTGTTCAGTAAACATCGAGGCATACTTCCCGTTTTTGTAACCCAACTTCAATTGTGATCCAGCTAAACTCTGGGGTACAGCATTGCGGATAAAACTCGCAAGTAATGGAGAACGTTTTTGAACCTCCGCAGAAAAATCAGACCACTCCGTTGGAGGTTTTTCAACTGTTTCGACCGAATTATGCAGAACATCCCCTTTTTCATTGTCAGTCGTCTCTACACTAGCAGCTTGAGTTTCCGGAGAATTTTCCGTAGAAGATTCCGGAAAAATTGCTGGCGGAATTTCCGGAGAGGTATCCGCAGAAAATGCTGGAGAATTTGCCGACGATGTTGCAGGAGAAATTACATGAGTCAAATTTTCCACTTCCTCTGTTTTTTCCGGATAAAAAGCGGTTTCCGCAACATACGAACTATCTTCGTTTATCTGAGTAAAATCCTTTTGTTCCGGATCTTTAATTTGTGTAACAGGCGGTTCCTGAACCGAATCAACAGCCTTCGAAGGTCTGTGCGCTTTTTCAGGCGGTTTTCCTGTTCCGGACTGCAAAATGTTTCTGATAACAGAGGCATCCACAATTTGTTTTTTGTATCCGGACTTTGCCGATTCTGATTGCTGATGATTTCCCGCTGAATCATCTGTTCCGGACACCGGGGATTCTGCCGACACAATTGATGCCGAAGCTGAGTTTGCGGTATTTGCAGCTGCGGGAGGTTCTCCACTGCGAATATTCTGTATTTCACTGATTATCTCGGGAAGACCTACCAGAGGTTCAATCGACGCAATTTGAAGAATTACCATTTCAAAACAAATTTTCGTGTGCGTGCTGCGTTTCATCTGCTCTTCCAGTTCAAGCAAAATATGAAAAATCTGCTGCAACTCATTTGCACTTACAACTTTGGCTAAAGTCGCAAAGACTTCCAAATCATCTGACGAAATATCCTGGAACAAAGCCTGATTTGTGCCTAAAGTCCGTACAAGTGCAGTGGTTTTAATTGTTTGTAACAAGTCCGACAAAATATCATGTGCATCATGTCCATGCTCCTGCAGTTCCTGAAAATAGCGCAGAGCCTCACCTTCATTCTTTTTCAGCAGTGCCTCCAAGAAGGCAAAACGGGATTCACTATCCAGTATTCCAAGTATCTGTGCCACTTTCTGGTCAGACGCAGTTGTTCCGGTAAAACTGAGAATTTGATCAATTGCCGTCAAAGCGTCCCGCATTCCACCCACCGAATTTCGCGCTATCATTTCCAATGCCTTGCGCGACAGTTCAAGCTTTTCATCCCTGACAACTTTTTCCAAAAAATCCGCCATCGTCTTTACCGGAATTCTCAAAAAATCATAACGTTGACAGCGGGAAATAATGGTCTGCGGAACTTTGTGAGGATCTGTTGTAGCAAAAATAAATTTTACATACGGCGGCGGTTCTTCCAAAGTTTTCAGCAATGCGTTGAAAGATTCAAGAGTGAGCATGTGCGCCTCATCAATAATGTAAACTTTGTAACGACATCTTGCCGGCACATAATTTACGTTTTCACGCAACTCACGGATATT
>DTUH01000296.1:0-5583 GCA_012964265.1 Candidatus Lambdaproteobacteria bacterium | reverse complement strand
ATGCATGAGGGAGCGCACCAAAAATACCGCAACTCACGGATATTGTCAATTCCACGGTTGGATGCAGCATCAATTTCATATACATCCGGTGACGCATTCTGATTTATTTCAACGCAGTTTTCACAGGTATTGCACGGATCACCATTGTCCGGATTCAGGCAATTCAGCGCCCGTGTCAAAATTCTGGCCGCACTTGTTTTTCCGACACCACGTGACCCCGCAAACAAAAAGGCGTGAGCCACTCTGTCCGCAAGCACCGCGTTACGTAATGTTTGAGCCGCGGTTTCCTGTCCAATTAGATCGTCGAAGCGGGAAGGGCGTAGTCTGCGCGCCAGCACAACATAAGACATGAAAGGGATTCCAGGTTCAAGAAGAGAGGCTGAGGTATGCGGCACATCTACGAAATCTTAGTGCTGCTTCCGCTAGGATCTGACACGGTTCGAAATTTTCAATTGCGCACCCCCAGCCATCAGAAGTGTTTTAATTATTTTATAAAAATATCATAAAGTATCAACTCTTTAAAAAAATATTTTAAATAGCGTCCACTTCTTCACAAAGCCCGTAAATGCTGTTAGACTGAAACACAGTAAACTATTTATAGAATTTTTCCCAGTATTTAATCTCCCGTATTTATGACTAAATGGCTGAAAGTTTCAGATGTTGTTCAGTTACTGCATGTCCCCGAGGCAACCATTTACCGCTGGATACGCCAGGGTGATATTCCATGCGTCGTACGTCGCAGAAAATATTACTTCAATCAATCTACCCTGGTTTCATGGGCAAAATCTAAACACATACACCTTGAAGAACACACAAGACAAGCTGGCAAAAACAATGAACAAGTTTCTCAATCACGCCTGATTGAAGCTCTCAAAGCCGGGAATGTATTTCAGGCCGTTCCATCAGGTTCGTTGGAATCACTTTTTGAGGAAGTTGCAGTGCGAATGGCTTTGCCTCAACCAACAGGAGACTCATTATCAGATATCCTTTTGCAGCGGGAACATCTTTCTTCAACCGGAATTGGTAATGGTATTGCAATTCCTCACTCTAAAACACCACTTGGAAAACAAATATCACAATCCATGGTAGCCACTTTTTTTTTAGAGAAGCCAATGGATTTTAACGCACCGGACGGTTTACCGGTATTTGTTTTATTTGTACTTTTGAGTGTTGATTCTTTTCATCATCTTCTACTGCTTTCTCAACTGGCACGTATTCTAAGTCAACCGCAGATGAATGACTTTCTAAAAAATTCCCCTTCATCAGAAAATCTCATTGAACAATTTCAAAAAGCACTGGCAGAGACGGCTTAACAAATTCCTATCAAGAGGATTGGCTGGATCTAACACTGATCTGCTTTCACGTTACCATGCTGTTTCTGCCCGGGAAGCTATGGTAATGATGACTGCAGCATTGGCAATCGGTCTAGGTTGCGGAATTCTCGCTGTGGGACTTAACTGGAGTGTTCATTCTCTAAGACTTTTCATCACCGACTTGGAACTGGGCTGGCGAGCCATATTTTTTCCTGCACTGGGAGCCGGAGTTGCGGTATTTTTGGTGCGCTCCCTCATGCATGATAATGCGGGACATGGTGTGTCCGATGTGATAAAGGCCATTGCATTGGGATCAGAAGGCCTCAGGAGGCGCATGATTTACTCGCGGTTTTTCGGAAGCTTACTGACAGTAGGTAGTGGTGGATCGACCGGTTTGGAGGGTCCAATAGTCAGTATTGGCGGAGCCTTGGGTTCAACAATCGGACGCTGGCTAGACATGAATGAACGCCACAAAAAACTGCTGGTTGGCTACGGAGCAGCAGCAGCAGTTGCAGGAATTTTCAATGCACCATTAACCGGTTTGATTTTTTCATTAGAAATAATTATTGGAGAATGGACATATTTAACAATTCTACCGACAATTATCGCAGCTGTTTCCGCGACTGAAGTCAGCCGCTGGATTATGGGCAATAAGATTGCCTTCTTTCAGGAAATAGCCGGTTTTTCCCTTACCTCATTACTTGCCTGTTTTGCGCTTGGGGCTTTGACAGGAATCATCTCAATACTGTTTGCCAGAAGTTTGTTGTTATGGGAAAAATTTTTTTCAAAAGTCTCCATTCATCAATGGATACGTGCCGCAATTGGTGGACTGTTTGTGGGAATACTTGGATATTTTATGCCTGAAGTTTTGTCGGAAGGATACTCAGCCACTCAAGTCTTTCTGACTGATACGATACGTCCGGAACTTGGCTTTGTACTGCTTTTTGTTCTGCTCAAATTTCTTGCCTGCGGAATGACTCTCGGAAGCGGAGGAATCGGTGGTGTTTTTGCGCCAAGTCTGGTAATCGGCAGCGGTGTGGGTTTGGCTTTTGGAATGATTCTGCATTCATTACCACTGGATGATGTTGCTGAAGATGCCGCATTTGCTTTAGCGGGTATGGCCGGGATGGTTGCAGGAGTCATGCATGGACCACTGACAGGAATTTTTCTTGTAATGGAAGTAACCCGCGGATATTCAATGATTTTGCCGCTGATGTTGACTGCAAGCAGCGCCATGGTTGTCAGTTCATTTTTTGAAATCGGTTCAGTCTATACTCAGGATCTGATTAAAAAGGGAAGCTTGATCAAGCGCGGTACAGACAGTTACTTACTGCATCATCTGAATATCAAAGATATATTGGATTATGATTTCATAACTATTGGTGAAGAACTGCTTTTGAGAGATTTTATTGTTGAATTCAAAAAAGCACACCGCAACTATTTCCCTGTTCTGAATAAAGAAGATCAATGTGTAGGAGTGGTTTTTCTTGATGACATCCGCCCTCACCTTTTTGACGAAAGTCTATATGATTTAGTGACAATGGGTTCCGTAATGCGTAGCCTGCCGTTAATCAGTCTAAATGAGCCGATCAGTGATGCTTTAGAGAAGTTTGAAAATTCTAAAGCCTGGTCATTACCTGTTGTAGAGGGTGATAGATTTCTAGGAATGCTTTCCAAATCAACCCTCTTTGATCATTACCGACTTGAACTGCAAATTCAGGCAATTTGAAAAAAAATCACGAAACACTTGATATTTTTCCACGTTACCTTAACTTTACAACATCAAGTTTTTTTCAAAGAAGAATGAAAGGTGAATTCTTTCAGTCTTCAGATTTAAATCATCAAACCTTAAATGCAAGGAGTTATGAACAAATCGGAATTAATCGAAGAGTTGTCAGAGCGTACCGGACACAGTCCAAAATTGACAGACCAGACTGTACGTATCTTTTTTGATCGCATCAAAAACGCTCTCAGCGCCGGTGATAAAGTCGAAATCCGTGGATTCGGTTCTTTTACGCTGAAAAAATATAGGGGATATTTCGGACGAAATCCTAAAACAGGCGAAACAGTGGAAGTGAAACCAAAGCAGCTTCCGGTCTTCCGGACAGGAAAAGACTTACGGAGTCGAGTCAATAAGTAATTTTCGGGTAGATCAGGAATCTTCATCCAAATCTTCCGGGGCTTGATCCAGTAAATCCTTGAATCGTGGTTGAGGTTCAATCATCTTGGTAATTTGGACTGCGTTTTTCCCTTTGTATGAGCCTTGAGTTGCCAGAAATTTTAGTTTGTCCTGCACCAGAACTTTAAGCGGTTTGTCTTGATCCTGATTTAAGATAATTCGATCACCGGATTTCAAATTAAGGAAATTCCGTAAGGACATCCGCGCTTCTCCGAGAGCAACCTTTACACTGACCTTGGAGTTGCGCAGATTTTCTTCGAGACGACTTACGTTGACTGCATTGACCTCTTCATCAAAGCTTGCTTTGCCTGCTTCGATTTGAACTCTCACCGGATCCAGCATCAGGTAAGGCAGGCAAATGCTCATTGTGTATGGAACACGGTTGATTTCAACATCGAATGTAGTGCTCGCCACCACCTCTTCTTGTGGAACAATAGTCGCAAATTTTGGACTAACTTCCATGCGCTCAAAATATGGTTCCAAAGGAGTCAATCTCTTCCAGGCTATACCTAGATCTGCCATTGCGCTGAGCACGACTTTTGAAAGCATCCTGATTTCAATTCCGGTAAGTTCACGTTTTGGAGGCGGATTTTCAATCCAGCCGTTTCCTCCAAACAGCAGATCGATCAGGATGTGCACCAGATGATGTTCAAAGACAAACAGGGCATGCCCCTGAAGCGGACGCATACCAAAAATACTTAGTGACGCAGGAGTTGTAATTGCGCCCAGATAATCCTTGAAGCTCACCAACTCTGTCGAGCGCCGCGTCATTGTAACAGGGCGTCTCACATGATGTGAAAAAGTTTGTGCGTAGGTCCGGGCAAATCGATCATAAACGGCTTCCAGTCCCGGCATTCGCCCTCGAATAATTGGTGTTTGAAGACCTAATTCGTATGGCAACACCTCAGTTTCTTCATGTACATCGGGGCTCAGACGTTTGTCCTGATCAGCAGAAATGCGTTTTAAGAGTGCATTTAATTCTTTTTTCGACTGAGACATAGTTTATTTGGAGCAATGCAGTGAAATTAGGAGTTCTGGTTTATCTTGAGAATAATAACGAACATGTTCTGATGATACATCGTGAAAAGGAGGACGAACATCAGGGACTCTGGTTAGCACCCGGTGGAAAGGTGGAACCAAATGAAGCTCCGTATGAAACCGCAGTCCGTGAAATGCTCGAAGAAACCGGACTTCATATTCAAGATCCGGAACTAAAAGCCGTACTTTCTTTTCCTGACGAAGGAGACTCTCCTTTCGGAGATGAGTGGCACGTCTTTGTTTTTTACTCAAACAGCTATTCCGGAACCCTCACATCAGATTGTCCTGAGGGACGTCTGGAATGGATTCCTAAAGACAACCTGACTGAACTCGCTTCATGGGAAGGCGATCGACTGTTTACGCCCAGAATTCTGCAGCCCGGATGTTTTTCAGCAAAGTTCCTTTACTCCGGCAAATGTTTATTGGACCACACTTTTTTTGGTACACAGCGATTAGTGTAAATTCGAATGTTTTGAAACGCAAGGCAAGACAACTTTTTTCCATGATTTCCTCAATGTTACGTTCTTACAGCTTAATCTTAATTTTCGTTTTTTTCCTGGCCGGATGCCAGGTTCAGGTGCGCTATCCTGCAGAATTTCCTTCAAAAACTGTCATCACAAGTGAAGAAACTTTTTGGTTTTGGGGTTTAATAGGCGAGAAGAAATACGAGCTTAATGATCTCTGTCCACAAGGCAGGGTTTATGAACTGCGCATACACAACACCTGGATGCAAAGTACATACACAGCACTTTCACTTGGAATCTACAGTCCACGCACAATCACCATCGTCTGTTCAATTCGAGGCGAAAAGACCTCGTAAAATCCTCGATTTTCAAAGCAAGAGTATAAATCCAATCGGTAGCCCCGTCCTGCGTGGTGGGGAACACCCCATTTTGGAAAATATTTACAATGCAGGTTTTGCATCACTTTTTCCATACTGAATAAAATCGACTTGATTTTATTTCTAATACATATAAAATGTCATCATACGATGATGATTTATGCATACATGTTGAGAATTGAAATGAGAACCACCATAAACATAGATAACGA
>DTUH01000295.1 GCA_012964265.1 Candidatus Lambdaproteobacteria bacterium | reverse complement strand
AAAAACTTAACTCCACACCGTCATTAAGATCGTATGTCTTGTCATTTCGAGCGTAGAGAGAGATCTTATTGACTTTAGAGTGGTCGCTTAGGCAAGATTTCTCGCTTCGCTCGAAATGACAAGGTTTTAGGACTTTTTGTAACCGGTTCAAAATAGATATAATTCTTATTCAAAATATCAACATTTGGTTTCAAGTGTAGCGGGTGAGTGCTTCACAAGCAAATCCTTTCCAATTTTTCCGATAACAAACCAAACAGAACTTTCAATGAAGGTGCCCTACACGCATGGAAAGTGGCCACATGACCTGTTTCATTACCTCCGGATCACCCCACACTGCTTTTAAGCGCTCCTCGTTTTCTACAATTGGATCATGTCCTTCGCGCATTTTATAATGTGCAACCGCTGACCAACTGCCGAGAAATCCCAGCATGTTATCGAAATTCCAGCTTGCCTTCATTTCAAAATGCGGAGCACGCAGTTCACGAAATGGGAATGACAATGTGCGGTAACCGGTATCCACCAAACGGCGTTCAGGGTCCCAGTAACTTCCTAAAATATCTGAATAAAACCAATCCATTTCACGGTCAACTTCCGGATTAATCCGGAATAATTTGTAAGACCAGCAGGCGATCAAACCGTATCTAGTTAAGACACGCTCGGCTTCTGCGTAAAAAACATCAAGATCGAACCAGTGAAGAGCCTGCGCCACGGTAATTAAATTTACAGAACGACGCTTGAGTTCCGGAGCCTGTTCGTTGGCAACCGCATAGCTGATGTTGGACTGTGGTACCGCGTTCAAAATTTGAGCGGAACTTGCGTCCGTGGCATAAACTTTTTCAAAGTGCAAAGCCAGTTCCTGCGCAGCTTGTCCATTACCTGTGCCGGCATCCCAAGCCAATTTATGATCCCGGCACTCTCCAACGAGATAGCGGAAAAGATTATCAGGATAAAGCGGACGATAGGTAGCGTAAGTGGTGGATTGCGTCGAAAAATTGTCTTTGAATGCTTTTGGATTTTTATGAAACTTGGCTTTTAACCTCATTTTAGATTGAAAAACTTTTGGTTAACAAAAATAAGCATCTTTTCATGCATTGTTCAGATTAACTGAATGAGAAGAAATTTGAATATTGGATTGCTAAAATACAGATGCTTTTCATGTAACAAAGTCCGGAGATGCTGTCACTGGTTTTACAATGTAAGAATGCGATTGATGCCAAAATATTAATTGTGCACAACGAAGTGCAAAAGCCGGCATTATTGATGAAACTCTAAAGATCTTATAAAAAACGATTATTTCATTTTTTTCATCCATCTCACCAGTGTCCGATCAAAATTCCCATCTTTTCATCCCGCTCAACTCCCATTTCAAACAGAAAATCATGTTCCATTTCTGTGCGGATTAAGCGCTTCCGGAACCAGATAAAAAGCTGTTCGTGCATTTGCAGTCTCACGGAACTGTATTCCGGATCGGCGCCTAAATCGAAAAATTCTTCCGGATCATTTTTGAGATCAAAAAGTTGCGGACGAAATTTTTCGTGCAAAATGTATTTCCAATCTTTGGAGCGAATCATGTGGGCGCGGCACTCGTAAGGATGCAAATTCAACGAAACACGTGGCCCACGGTCGCTGTAATCAATTTGGCTTATTGTGTATTCCCGTTGATTTTCCGGAATTGCAGTTCCCCGTGTAAGGGGAAGCAGCGACTGGCCTTCCATGCGCTGTTTACAAATCTTGCCCCCGGCAAACTCAACCATGGTTGGTACGATGTCCACCGCCTCTACAAAATCATGATTTACGGATCCGCGTGTCGATTCTGCAGAAGTTTCCGGATCACAAACAATCAGCGGAATTCTTACCGAAGGTTCGTGAAACAAATCTTTTTCTCCCAACCAGTGATCACCCAAATAATCCCCGTGATCCGCAGCGAAAACAATCAAAGTTGAATCCATTATTTTTTTGGATTTCAGCATTTCAAAAACTCTTCCCAAATGATCATCAACCTGTTTGATCAATCCCATATACGCCGGAATTACACGTTCCCGTACTTCATCGCGCGAAAAATTCCGGCTGTAGATTTGTTCCTGAAATGCTTGAAATACCGGATGCGGATCCTGAAGTTCATCCGGATTCCGGACAACCGGCAATATCTGATCTTTAGAGTAAAGCTCATGATATGGAGCCGGAACGAGATACGGCCAGTGCGGTTTGATGTAGCTCAGGTGTAAACACCATCGATCATTTGCGTCCACACCTGACAAAAATTCCAGAACGCGGTCTGTAGTATATGCGGTTTCGGAATGTTCTTCAGAAACGGCGGACGGCAGATTTGCGTTCCGCATTTGCCAGCCGCTTACTTTTTTTCCGTCTGCATCAAAGGCACTGTTGGCCCAGTTTTCCCAGGGATTATCACCGTCATATCCGTTTGAGCGCAAATAATCATTGTAAGCTAAATCATCGGGAACAATCTCGTCCGGATATATTCCGCCAAAATGATCAAAATTTTCAAATCCACCTTGCGCCTGTAATTTTCCAATTTTCGAGTATTTGTCGATTTGCAAACGGGCGAGTGCATCCTGGTTGCTTCTCGATTCTGATTTGCCTACCAGAACAGTGCGATAATTGAGATTATTTAGATAATCGCCCAAAGAAAGTTCGCCCAATTTCAGCGGGTCTTCGTTGGCTAAGGCACCATGTGAAGAAAGGTAGCGGCCGGTATAAAAACTTGCTCGTGAAGGACCGCAAAGCGGGGCCTGACAATACGCATTCTCAAAACGCACTCCACGTTCGGCAAGACTGTCAATGTTGGGCGTTTCAAGAAACGGGTGTCCATAGCAGGAGAGATAATCCGCCCGCAACTGATCACACATGATGAATAAAATGTTTTTTGCCATAGCCTGATTTTGCAAATAAACTGCTCTGTCTACGAATCAACATCCCAAAAATTTCCCGATCCAGCGTCCCCATAATTCTGCATCCGGAACTTCATCCCGTAAACTGGCCCGACCTCTCTCCATTTCTTCCGGATCTGCACCGAAAAGCAAAAGTTCTTTGATAAAATTTTCCATTGCTCTCCGTGGCTGTTCCGGATGCCCCTGAAGTCCCAGTACACTGTCCCCTATGACAAAAGCACTGTTTTTACATTGTCCTGAATGCGCGATTCTTTTGGCGTTTTCCGGAAGGACTGTGACATGATCATGATTGATATGGTGAATCTCGCATTGCTTTTGTGCTGGAATCATCCATGATTGTACGTCCAAAATATCAAACGATTTCACACCCAAAAGCCAGCCGTCTTTGCGCTGTTCTACCTTTCCTCCAAGTGCGCTCGCTATCAATTGATGTCCAAAACAAACGCCTACCAATTTCTTATTTGATTCCATGCAATCCCGGACAAACTGACTCAATTTTTCTATCCACGAATGCTCGTCATTGACATAGCAGGGGCTGCCCGTAATGAGGTAAGCATCATAATCGTCTTGCTGTTCAGGCCATTCTCCTTCAGCAACAAAAAGCTGATCAAATGTAGTGCCTGTCATTACAGGTTCCAGCAAATCTATAAATTTTTCAGAATCCGTAATTCCCAAGTCCGTAGACCAGTAGTTGAGAGGAACCGCGTCCAAAATTCCAAGTTTCATTTAAATCCATTCATGAGTTATTCAGAAAACCAACCGGACTCAGGCCGATCAAACCACATGTGAATTTGTCCGGTACCGATGGAGTTTTCATAATCACTGATTCGACGACCTGCTCGTGACCTGAAATAACCATTTTAAACAATGAAAACAAATGAGAATCAAACACAATCACCGAATCCTGAAGAAAAGCATCAAACAATACCGAGCTCAATCTACACAATCCAGAAACGAGAGTGATTTCATCTCATCTCTTTCCCACAGCTTTTGAGTAAGTACACCAACACGGGCTTCAATGGATTCCATGGCATCAAGAATCAGATCTTCACGGAAACGCCGACCGATGATTTGAACTCCGGCAGGTAATTCCTCCACCAACCCGATGGGAACAACACCCGCAGGCAGGCTTAGCCAATTGGTACCGAGACTGTAGATTCCTGATTGAAACAGCGTCCGCATTTCTTCAAGGCTTTTCGTGTCACAGTTCCATTCCGGGGTTTGCTGCAAAAAATAAGGCGAGAGAACGAGGGGATATTTATCAAGAAAGACATCCCATTCACGTGTCATTGCTGTGCGCTCCTTGATGCCGATCCGATAGTCTTCAGCATCGTCCACTTCCCCAATCTCAAAGTACCATTCGAGAATTTTCTGGACGGTTTTGCTTCCGTGTTCTCTGGCTACGGGCATGAGAAAAGATTTAAGTTCGTTTCCCAGATACCGTAACCAGCAATTGGCAGCATCATCCACCGACGGTGTCGTAACCTGCTCAACCGCAAATCCGGCATCCGAAAGATAACCTGCCGCGCGGTCAATGGAAGCCGTAATTTCCGGATGGATAGAGTGACCGTAGCATTCTGAGGTTACACCGACACGTATTGCCCCGGATTCTTCCGGCCAGCCTTCAAACGGAACAGGCATCCAGAACGGATCTCTTGGATCAGCCTGTGCCATCAGGCGAGTTGCCAGACGCACATCTCGAACCTCCCTGCAAATTGCCCCCTGTACCGACATCAACTGGGCCAGCATACCACGTTCAGCAGGCGCGGATGGCAGCCAGGCAGGAACACGCCCAAAAGTGGGTTTGACCGTCGCAAGACCGCAGTTGAAAGCCGGACAGCGGAGCGAACCACCGATGTCATTTCCGTGATGGATTGGCCCGAAGCCCGCTGCTGCAGCTGAGGATGCACCTCCGGAAGATCCTCCGGGACTGGCGTCTTCGTGCCAGGGATTGAGCGTACGCCCGTGTAGCGGATTGTCTGTAGTAAATCGAATTGAAAGTTCAGGAGTGTTGGTACGACCGATAATGATGGCACCGGCTTTTTTGAGATTGCTTACCACCGGAGAATCAGCGGGAGCAATCAAATCCGCAAACGCGGGCAACCCGTTTGGAGTTGGTTTACCCTCTACATCCACATTGGATTTGATCGTAACCGGAACTCCGTGTAATTCTCCCACGACTTCACCGGCAGCAAGTATGCGGTCGGCCTCTCTCGCATCAGCCATTGCTTCGTCGCTGTAATCATCCACAACGGCATTGAGACGTGGATTATGCAACGCCATCCTTTCTGTAACCGAGTACATCACTTCTTCGCTTGAAAATTTTTTCTCGCGAATACCCTGTGCCATTTCACAGGCACTCAACTGCCAAAGATTATTTTTCATTGCTATTCTGGTATAAAAAAGGTAAGAATATTATCACAATTGCTTTTGAAATTAAACTTATAAAGTATGTTTCAAATAGACACCGACTTTTGATATTAAACCATCGCACTACAAGCTAAAGTGTATCACGGGTTAATCATATACGCTCAAGTTCAGCAAATTTTAAAGAATTTATCCAGGATCAGATAAAGAAATCTTTGCGAAAAATAAAACACAGCCTAATCTAAAACAGTTAATTATAAATAGAAGTTTCAAATAGGTTTCCCTTTTCTACAAATAACATAGTTTCTTCAAATGCACAATCGAACCGATACCACATTTTCCGGTCCAGAACTTTGCCGCCTGGACGCACATCAGGTAGTTGAACTTTTACGGCGCAAAGAAATTTCTTCTGAAGAATTGCTGAATGCAGCATTTACGCGGATTAAAGAAGTCGAACCTGCGGTAAACGCGATTCCGACTTTATGCGAAGAACGTGCACGAAAATCCGCCCGTGAATGGGATTCCGCAGGGCGGGGAAATCCTGATGACCCCGGCTGGTTGGGGGGACTGCCCATTGGCATCAAAGACCTGACACCAGTTGCCGGAGTGCGCACCACTTTCGGAACCAAAGGCCTTGCGGATTTTGTTCCGGAAAAAAGTGATCCATTGGTAGAAACGCTTGAAAAGCGCGGCGGATTGGTGATTGGCAAAACCAATACTCCGGAATGCGGAGCAGGAGGCAATACCTTTAACGAAGTTTTCGGCAAGACACGCAACCCCTGGAATACAGAGCGCAACGCCGGAGGTTCTTCCGGAGGTTCAGCTGTTGCACTGGCAACCGGAGAAGTTTGGTTGAGTCACGGTTCTGATTTGGCCGGCTCACTGCGCACCCCTGCCGCATATTGTGGAGTGGTCGGTTTTCGCCCGAGCCCCGGAGTTGCCGGTGGAGGTCCAGCTGAAGTGGGTTTTCACACAGAAGGAGTTCAAGGCGCAATGGCACGTAATGTAATGGATTGCGCTCTTTTTTTGGATGCCATGTCCGGATTTGACGCAAGTTCTCCAATTTCTTTTCCGGCCCCGAATACTCCATTTCAGGAAGCCGTCAAACAGGCGCAGCCCAATGTCCGCATCGCATACAGTCCGACTTTAAAAGAGTTTGCACCTGTTTCCGCAGAAACGGATCAAATCTTGCGCAATGCACTCCAGGAAGTTGAAAATGCAGGTGCGACGGTTGCAGAAGACTGTCCGGATTTGCCGAATTTGGGAAGCTGTTACC
>DTUH01000294.1 GCA_012964265.1 Candidatus Lambdaproteobacteria bacterium | reverse complement strand
TTTCAACAGTCAAAGTTATTCATTGATGTACGGCTGGACACAGGAACGCCGTGAATTAGATTATTTGCGATTTGCGGGAGCAAGTGACGAAACGGCAAAAGAGGTTAAAATATTTGGTCTGTCAGATTTTTTTGGTAAGCGCTATCAGAAGTTAGCAGGTGAATATTACCATGTAAATAGAAATCTTGCTATACGTCGGGCCTCATGGGGTGGATTGCTTTCAATGCTGGGCAGCTTTGGTTATTACACAGCCTATGTTGTTATCATTTATCGTACGGTAAATGGTGAATTGTCGCTGGGTGATCTGATCTTTCTGTCCGGATCATTTTTGCGTTTACGTTCTTTGATGGAATCAATTTTGATTCGTTTTTCCAGTATCGCCGACAGTGCGCTTTATCTACGGGACCTCTTTGATTTTCTTGAGATGGAACCAAACATCAGATCTAAAAAAAATGCACTGCCGTTTCCGAAAACAATTCGTGAAGGTTTTACTTTTGAGAAGGTGAGTTTTCGTTATCCTAAGATGGAACAATGGGTTTTGCGTGATATTTCTTTCATTTTACATCCTGGTGAAAAACTGGCTTTGGTTGGAGAAAATGGAGCAGGTAAAACTACACTCGTAAAGTTGCTGACACGACTCTATGATCCAGACGAAGGAAGGATAATGCTGGAAGGGCACGATTTACGTGAATATGATCTGGATGGATTACGAGATGCTGTTGGAGTTATTTTTCAGGATTATGTGAAATATCACCTTACGGCTTCAGATAATATTGCTGTAGGCCGTATTGAAGAACGCGGCAATGAGAGTCGGATCAAAGAAGCTGCCCATCGCAGTTTGGCCGATACGGTAATTGAAAAGCTTCCAGATGGTTATCAGCAAATGATCGGACGCTGGTTCAAACAGGGAACAAATTTATCCGGAGGAGAGTGGCAAAAAATCGCAATAGCACGGGCATACATGCGTGATGCGCAGCTTCTGATTTTAGATGAACCAACGGCATCTTTGGATGCTCGGGCTGAGCATGAGGTCTTCCGGCGTTTTGTTGAACTGACTTATGATAAGTGCGCGGTACTGATTTCACACCGATTTTCTACTGTACGAATGGCCGATCGAATTGTCGTTTTGCATGAAGGAAAGTTGTTGGAGCTTGGAACACATGAAGAATTATTAGCTTCCGGCGGGCATTATTCTGAGTTATTTGAAATGCAAGCTGAGGGATATCGTTGAGAAAAGTCTTCGCCTTTTAGTTTGCTTTAAGCATCAGGATAATAACGGACTTTTCCCTGCACAATTCATAACATGCCGGACATGTCTGGAAGCTTCACGGATCTTGTAAAAAGGACGTTGCAGTGCACGGGAAAGTCGACGGGTAGTAAACAGAATCCTAAATTTTTTTGCAGAAAGTATTTTGAAATCGAGCATTGGAAATTCTTGTTTAAGATTAATTAAAAAACGACGCATTCCAGTTTGTCCATGATTATATGCAGCTGCGGCCAGGATGACCCTTGCATCCGCTGAAATATCGAATTTCTTTTTGTTTTTGCCCCATTGATAGCGGTAATAGTGGCTGAAGAGCATTGTGGACGCAAGAATATTTGTTTCAATATTATATGTGCTTGCGGGTGAAATTGCATATTGATCTGCCAGCATTTCTGAAAAAATTTTATGCATGTGCGCATAACGTAAGGGGAGAATTCTACCGCGTCTAATTTTTCTGCTCAGGTACCACAGTAAGCTGGTATTTTCTCCATATGCATGACCGTCGTTGACAAGTTTTTTGCCGACTTCCCGCATGAAAGCAGAGGTAATTCGTGTAAATTCAATGTTTTCCGGTATAGGTGAAATTTTTGGTAAATCAATATTGAAGCCGAGATTTTGAAGCCATATTTGAATTTGAGGGTCGGTATAAACTTGATTCAAATATTCCGCTGTTCTTTGCATTAACAACTCTTTTGCTGAAAAACTCCGTAAACGTCGCACTTCGCGTAACGCAATGCTGGTGAGTTGGCCGATTCCTTTTGCGCCAGTCGCGCTGTTGGCCATGAAGTCAAATTTTGATTCTTGAAAAAACAAACAAAACAGAGCCGGGTATGGAACTTCAAAAAAATGAGCTGCAGCCTGAATTGAGATCAAAACCCGGAGTAAACGCTCCTCAGAAAAACCGTATGTATTGTTTGTAGATAATATTTTAAGTGCCTCACGATACCAGCGACTGTTAATGAAGTGGTCTGCCAGGCCTTCTAAATCTTTTTGAGAAAACAGACGTCCAGTTCCGCGATTGAAGCGTAATCTGCTGATTGATTCGAACTGAATAAAGATCATAAAAATCCTGCGCATACTTTCATTGAAGTGTTTAATATTCTTCTTCTCAAAGTAGGATTTATGCATATTCCTGACAGTCTGCATTAACTGGATTGAGCTTAAATGCAGTGGAAACTGCAAGATTTCTAAAGGTTTTCCTGATCTTGCAGGATAATCGAGTCCTATAAGTTCATCAGCAACAGAAGATAATATTTCCGGTTGCATCTCTAAAGGCAAGTAATAATTAGGAAAATATGAAGGGGGTGTTTTTTCAGGCAGAGTCAGTAAAAGGATAAAGAAAAATATATACACAACAGGCAGCAATACTGGATGCCTCAATGCATTCAAAATCAGTATTAACTGATGATAACGTTGGTTCTGCCTGGTATGTACGGCTAATCTTAAAAATTTGTATTTCAAAGTTTTTCAAGATAATTAAGTCAAAGATACAAAAAACATTGATTCACCTTGAAACAGTAGTGCTGTTCAGGTTAAATCGAATTGAAAGAAAAGGCCGATTAAACCGACTGTTTTCTGATCCAAAAAAAAATTATTCATTGCTCAAACTTGTCCGCTTCAATGTTTTTTTTGCATTCTAGTGATAAAACATTACGTAATCAAGTCAATCAATAATCTAAACTTCAATCTATCACGGACTTTATGAAAAATTCACAACATACCACTCGTCAGGTAGATGTCGCAGTCATTGGTGCAGGATCAGCAGGACTTCCTGCTTTTCGTGCTGCACGAAAACATACTGAAAATGTTGTACTAATCGAAGGTGGGACCTATGGAACAACTTGCGCACGAGTAGGTTGTATGCCCAGTAAACTGTTAATTGCTGCTGCTGAAGCAGCACATTCAGTAGAAGCAGCTGCAGGATTTGGTGTTCATACCTCAAAACCCACAATTAACGGGGAAGAGGTAATGGGACGAGTTCATAGAGAACGTGATCGCTTTGTTGGATTTGTGCTAGAAGGTGTTGAAAGTATTGAAGAAAAACACCATGTCCGTAACCACGCCACTTTCCTCGATGACCATACCCTGCAGGTAGGTGACTCAAAAATTGAAGCAAAAACAGTAGTGATTGCAACCGGTTCTTCACCAACAATCATGCCAATGTTTGAAGGGCTTGGTGACCGACTGATAGTTAATGATGATATTTTCGAATGGGAAACACTTCCGGAATCGGTCGCAGTTTTTGGTCCGGGTGTGATTGGACTTGAGCTTGGACAAGCCTTGCATCGGCTTGGAGTTCGCATCAGGTTGTTTGGACGTTCCGGTTCACTCAAACCGCTTAGCGATCAAGTAATCAGGGATTATGCGGTTAGGGTTTTTCAAGCAGAATTTCGCCTGGATACAAAAGCCAATGTGCGTGGAATGCAACGTGAGGCTGATCATATCAGGATTCGGTTTGTTGATCGTGAAGATGGAATTGAAAAGACGGAAAATTTTGATTATATCCTGGCCGCAACAGGGCGTTCGCCAAACCTCAAAGGTTTTGGATTGGACAATACCAGTCTTGAATTGGATTCAAGAGGAGTTCCAGTCTTTGATCCTGCAACAATGCAATGCGGCAACTCATCTATATTTATTGCCGGTGATGTAAATAACATATTGCCGCTGCTGCATGAGGCCGCGGATGAGGGTTTCATTGCGGGTGACAATGCCGGACGTTTTCCGGAAATTAAACCCGGGCAGCGGCGGTCTCCGTTGGCAATTGTTTTTTGTGATCCTCAAATTGCCCTTGTCGGACAATCATGGAAAGAATTGGAGGGACAGGAAAATGTGGTTGTAGGAAAAATATCTTTTGAAGGTCAGGGACGTAGCAGAGTGATTCTCAAAAACAAAGGATTGATGCACATTTATGCAGACCGAAGCTCCGGTCTTTTTCTCGGTAGTGAATTTATAGGCCCGCAGGCTGAGCACTTGGCACATCTTCTGTCATGGGCACACCAGCAGAAAATGACAATTCCGCATATTCTTGAAATGCCGTTCTATCATCCTGTGATAGAGGAAGGCCTTCGTTCAGGTCTTAATGCTGTCAATGAGCAGTTAAGCCTGTGACCTCATTGTTACAGAAAGTGGGACATGAGTTTGTTCTAAATACCTCTTGGACTGCATAAATGTTTTTACAAAACTATGATGTAATCATATATAATTTTGTGATACTATCGGTTTTAACTCGTATCATGGAATGTCAAATTGAAAACTAAAATACGAGTTGTGGTGACAGGCAGAGGTGTAGTTTCTCCAGTCGGCAGTACCGTCACGGAATATTGGACAGGTCTCCGTGATGGTATTTCAGGAGTCAGACAAATCACGGATTTTGATGTTTCAAGGGCATCCTGTCAAATTGCAGGCATGGTTCAAGATTTTGATCCTGATACACATTTTAATCATCGTGAAAAAAAAAGCTATGAGCGATTTACACAGATGGGTCTGGTTGCGGCAACACAGGCAGTTGAAGAAGCCGAAATGCAGAAACTGGATGCAGGTTCAGGAGAAGTTGGTGTGCTCATGGGTACCGGTGTGGGTGGAATCACTTCTTATGCAATAGCTTACGATGCACTTTTTGCCGGAAAGGTAGAACGACCGATTGACGCTTACACTATCCCCCGCATTATGAATAGTGCGCTGTCTTCGGCAATTGCTATTCGAATGGGAATACGCGGTAAGAATATTACACTTAATACCGCATGCTCTTCCGGAGGAAATGCAATAGGACAGGCGTTTGAGTGGATTCGCGAGGGCAGTTTGCGTGCAGTTGTTTGCGGCGCTGCAGAAGCTCCGGTAACTTACGGGATTCTCCGGGCATGGGATGCTCTGGGTGTGCTTTCACGTAAATATAATAAAACACCAGAATCTGCATGTCGTCCTTTTGAAAAAAATCGTAGCGGTTTTGTCCTCGCTGAAGGTGCTGCAGTTCTAGTTCTGGAATCATTGGAGTCAGCTGAAACAAGAAATGCAGAAATATTTGGTGAAATCGCAGGATTTGGTTCAAACTGTGATGCAACAAGTTTGACTAATCCGGATGAAAAAGGAGTAGCAAAAGCAATGAAATTAGCTCTGGAAGATGCTGAAATATCTCCGGATTCCATCGGCTATATAAATGCACACGGAACAGGAACCCGTCTTAATGATCCGCTTGAATGCCGGGCTATTCACCGAGTTTTCGGAAATCGTGCTTCATCATTGGCTGTAAGTTCAAACAAATCACAGCTTGGACACGCAATGGGGGCTTCCTCTGCATTGGAAGCCTTGGCTACTATACTGGCAGTGCAGAATGACTGTGCTCCTCCAACTCTCAATTGTATCGACCCGGATCCAGAATGTGACATTGACCCCGTTCCGAATTATGCCCGGAAACTGAATATTGAAGCAGCACTTTCAAATTCTTTCGCATTTGGCGGAAGTAATGCCGTACTTGTCATTAAAAAATGGAAACCATAACACGTAAAGAAATTGAACAAACCTGCCTTGAAACAATTGCAAAGGAAATGGGTTTGAAATCTGGTGATCTAAATGAAGGAATGAATTTGCGTGATGATTTGGATATAGTCTCTCTTGATGCCATGAACATTATTATGGCCCTGGAAGATGAGTTTAAAGTTGAAGCCGATATAGAAACTGTCCTTGAAATGCAGCAAGTATCAGATATTGTGGATCATTTAGCAGAACGAATGCATGTATAAGAGGGTTGATTTCAAAAATAATTAGACCGTGAAGTCTGACCTGGTTCAATAAATATTTCCCTAAAAAAATTACTTCTCCCCATGCCTCATATTATCAGCGCCGCCACAGCTTTCCCAAGACATTATCATTCTCAAGAAGAAATAAGTTCTGCGTTGAGAGCAGTGTGGATTAAAAAAGGTTTGGATGTTGCGATCTTTGACCGTCTGCAGAAAGCAGTAACTGTTGAAGGCCGCTATCTGGCTTTACCCATGGCAGAATATTACAAGCTGGACGGTTTTGCGGACTGCAACCGTGCGTGGCTGAAAGTGGCTCTTGATTTGGGCGAGGAGGTTATTAATGATTTACTGGAAAAATCCAACTTGCCTCCGGAAGAAATTCAAATGCTGATGAGTACAACCAGTACCGGAGTGACTGTGCCATCATTGGAAGCACGCTTGATGAACAGAATTGCCTTTGCACAGGATTTGAAGAGGGTTCCATTGTTTGGTTTGGGCTGTCTGGCTGGAACTGCAGGAGTTGCCCGAGTTGCCGATTATTTGGAAGGACATCCGGAGGAAGCGGCTATATTGCTTACTATTGAGCTTTGTTCATTAA
>DTUH01000293.1 GCA_012964265.1 Candidatus Lambdaproteobacteria bacterium | reverse complement strand
CCGGAGTTTCTTCATCAAAAATCACAACACAGTCGATTGCTTCCAGTGCACTGAGTAAAAAGGCGCGATCCGTCTGCAACATGATTGGACGTTGACGTCCTTTTAGTTTGCGCACAGAAGAATCTGAATTCAGCCCGAGCATGAAAATATCACCAAAAGTAGCTGCTGTCTGCAAATACCTGACGTGTCCCGCATGCAGTAAATCAAAACAACCGTTGGTAAAAACCAGACTTCGCCCCTCTTTCCGCCATTTCCGGACTTGTTCCGCAATCTTAGCGAAAGCAATTATTTTGTAATCAGTAAATATGTTTTCTGCGGACATGCGATTTATTGTCAAAGAGAAAGCGCTTATTTTAGCATAACAACCTCTTGAAAACGAACTAAAAATGACCAGAAAAGCATGGGGAAACAAAAGAATTAATTAGATTTTATTAGCGTCTGTTACTGAGTTTAACTTGCAAGATTGATAAAAATAAAATCTAATAAGGGGTTGATAATTACTATATTAAACTGACATTACAAAATTAAAATAAAAACAGGGCTCGGATGATTCAGGAATTAAGAGAATATTCAAATAACATATTTTTCAAACTTCTCATGGGTGTGATTGCCATCACTTTTGTGTTGTCGTTTGGAGTAGGCGGTTTTTTTGGAGACCGCAAGGAAGTTGTGGCCAAAGTCAATGATCAGGAAATTTTACTTAAAGAGTATCGTGAAGCATATCAAAACCGGATGCGTGCCCTGCAGCAGCAGTTTGGTGAAAATGCGGAGCAATTTGCTGAACAGCTTAATTTACGCCAACAGGTATTTAATCAACTCATTGACCGGCATCTGCTTTTGACGGATGCCGCTGAGCTCAACCTGATAGCCACGGATTTAGAACTTCAGGACTACATACGCAAGCAGCCCTTTTTTCAGCAAAACGGTCAGTTTGATTATGATACTTATGAAACAGTTTTGAGTCAAAACCGGATCGTACGTCACGAATATGAAACATCTCTGAGGTCAGACATTCTGCTTGCCAAAAAACAGCAGCTGCTTGGAGCAGGACTGGTGATCAATAACCGCGAAGTGGAACAGGCTTACCGGAATGATTTTGAAAAAATTGAAGTCGAGTATGTATATTTTGATCCACAGTCTTTTATTGAAATAACTACTGCAAATAACACAGAACTCAGGAATTACCATCAAGAACATCCCCAGGAATTTCAAACCCTGACTAAATTTCGCATGGAATATTTCACTATTTCCGCAGACTATTACAAAGAAAATGTGAAAGTTCGGGAACGCGAGGTACGCCGTTATTACAAAAAATATGCCGAAAACTACGTCACACCTTCGGAAATCAAGGCACGTCATATTCTTGTAAAACTTGTTCCGGATGCACCTGAAAAAGAACAACAGGAAAAGCGAAAGCAGTTGAACAAATTGCTGGTAAAAATAAAGGCGGGCTCTTCATTTGAGGAACTTGCAAAAAAGCATTCTGAAGATGGAACCGCGGCAGAAGGTGGTGATTTGGGCTGGTTTAAACCGGGAGAAATGGTCCCCGCTTTTGAAGCCGCAGCCTTTGACCTGGAAGCCGGACAAGTAAGTGAAATTGTTCAGTCTCCTTTTGGTTTGCACCTGATTAAAGTAGAGGAAAGGAAGGAGAAAATCACAAAATCACTGGACGAGGCACGTGAAGAAATAACAGTCATCCTCACCGAAAACCGAGCAGAAAAACGACTCAATGAAGACCTCGACCGGTTATCCGGACTTGCGGGTGAGTCATTTGCTGAAGAAGCACGGAAATTAAATAAAGATGTCCTTAACTCCGCTTGGTTTGACAGTGCTCAAGTCATACCAGGACTTGGCTCAGCATCCGGAATTGTACCGGAATTACTGAGGCGCAAACCAGGAGAAATGGGTGTTTGGAAACGTAATCCTGTTTTGGGACATGTGATCTACCGTCTAAGTGAAACCAAAAAACCGGAGACACGTCTTTTTGAAGATGCAAAGGAAGAAGTGCTGGTCGCTGTACGTTTGGATAAAGCCCGGGCACTCGCTCTTGAAACCGCAAAAAAGGTTTTGTCCCAAGTTCAGGGAGGTGCGGTATTAAACAAACTTGTAAAGAAACATGGACTCAAGACCGAAAATTTGCAGTTTACCGCAAACACCAGGTTCCTGCCGAATATTGGCGACAATACGGAATTCCGGAAAGTGGGTTTGCATTTAAATGAAAATACTCGTTTTGGTTTAAGCATCAATGGAAATCGTGCTGACCTGATTCACTTCAAAAAACGAACTTTGTCCGATGAAAATGCCGCAGAGCAGAAAGACAAAGTCAGAGCTCAACTCCTGCAGAACATGCAGCAGGCACTACTCAGCAAAGAACTGAAACGCTTGCGCGAGTCCGCATTGATTGAGGTAATCAATCCCGTGTTCCGTTTACCAGGTTCTTCATGATTTTAGACTCTTGACTGATCACTGTTCATGTTCAATGTCCATTGTTCACTGTTCATTGATCATAGATAAATGATCATTGACGAATGCCCCGTCTCCACTATTCAAACCACTTAGAAAGTCTGATTGTGCCGCTGGCACAGGAACTTGATAAACGGGATCCGTTTGATACCGCGGACATCGTGGTGCCGAATTTCAGTCTGGAAAAATGGATCTCACTCAAACTCGCGCAAATCTGCGGAATTGCCGCAAACCTGCGTTTTATCACACTGGAAAAGGCAATCAACGAAGGTCTCCAGCAAAATCTCAGCGGGCGACACTATACCTTGCTCAAACCGGAAACTATCCAGTGTTTGCTGCTGGAAGTTTTACGGGAAAAGCTGGAAACCTCCGATCCCCTCTGGCTGCCGGTGCGAGGCTATCTCACTCCGCAAACTAAAATTCGTCCGGAGGCCGCAGAACATCGCATCTATCAACTGGCGGGACGTTTGACACATTTGTTCCTGGAATACGAATTTTCCCGAAATGAGGAACTTTTGAATTCGTGGCTGGATGGACAAAACGCGGTTGATCAAGACCCGCTTGGTACAGAAAGCTGGCAAAGAATCCTCTGGACTGAGCTCTTTGGTGCGGACGGGAAAATCCCTCGTCACAACCAAAACGCCCGTCAATCAGTTTCTGAGGAATTTCAGCCGGAACTTTTTACCTTAACGCAGCTTTACCGAATTTGTCAGGACAAACCAAATCAGCAGAACGCAACATTCAATAAAGAATCACTGCATGTATTTGGTGTTTCATATCTTTCACGATTTCACCAAAAGGCGCTCACCGAACAGTTGGCGCATGTGCGTGATATTCACGTCTATGCTCTTAATCCCTGCATGGAATTCTGGGAAGATATTCAAAGTCTTGGTGAGTCAAAAGCAGCTGTTCTGCGATCTCTGGAAACAGATCGAAACAGATTTTCCAACCAAAAATCTTTGTCTGAGACAGAAATTGCACTTGGAGAATTATTTCAGGATGAAAACGATAATCCTTTTTTACAAGCCTGGGGTCGTCCCGGACGTGAAAATATGAGGTTGCTAAATCAATGGAGCGACTGGAATTTTACACCATGGTTTGTTGAAAAAGGAGTTTCAACAACACTGACTGAAGATGCAGAAAATCCGCAGCCGAACGTGCTGAACCAATTACAGGAAGATATCTTGTTCCGGGAACCACGCCGTCTCAAATCCCTTGAGTTGGAGCAGGACGAAAGTTTGATGGTACTGGCCTGTGCGAATCCGAGACGCGAAGTTGAAGCGGTGGCAAGCTTGATTTGGGACTGGATTCGGCGTGATCCTGATTTGCGTCTCAATGAATGTGCCGTGATCGTGCATGACATGAATCTTTATCAGCATCAAATTGAACAGGTTTTTGAAAGCATTTACAATTTACCCTACCACTTGATAGACGGAATCAGCGGAAGCGCCGGACGTTTAGAAGATGCGGCCAATTCGCTTTTGGGTTTATGCTTCACAGAATACTCCCGGCACGATTTGTTCAGTTTGCTCAAGAATCCGTGTTTTTTAGGGAAATTTGAAGATGGTATGCCGACAGGAAAAAGCTTTCCTGGGGAAGCCCTGCAAATTGAAAAATGGCTGGAGTGGGCAGATGAACTAAATGTTTTTTACGGAATTGACAATGAGTCGCAGGAAGCACAGGGTTATCTTCATTTAGAACAGGATATTTACCACTGGGAACAGGCTTTTCGGCGCTTAACTTTGGGTGAGATGGTGACCGCTCCGGTTGAAACAGGATTCATCTCGATTTCAAATCAACAGCTTGTTCCCGCTGATCTTCCGGAAGAATGGGGTGAGGAAGCAGCACGGTTTATGCTGATAGTGCGTTCGCTGATTGCTGATACCCGTGACCTTCCAAAATGGAAAATGAGCGGAAAAGAGTGGGGTCGCTATCTGCGGATCTTGCTCAAAACCTACCTCAAACCACTTGAACAGGCTGACGAAGAAGCGTTCCAGAATTTACTCCGGAATGTGCTTGCAATACGTGATCTTGATTTAGCTCAAGAGGATGCAAGGAAATTTAGTTTCAGTACAATTTATGAATTTTTCAAACAAAAACAGCAGTCTGCCACTTTACAGCGAGGACATTATTTAGCAGAAGGCGTTACAGTTTCATCATTTCAACCAATGAGGCCGATTCCTTTTAAAGCGGTCTTTTTGTTAGGTATGGGAGAAGGTTTGTTTCCGACACCTTACCAACGTGACACGCTGGATTTACGTCATATTCCCGTACCACTGAGTCCCGCGGTAGAAGGGCAGAATTTTCGTGAGCGACGGTTAGGCGATGTTTCGGTGACGGAACGTGACCGCTACATGTTTTTGGAAACTCTGGTATCCACCAGAAAACATCTTGTGCTGAGTTACGTCTCTCGTAACGACCGCACCGATGATGAACTCAATCCTTCCTCAATCATCCAAACTTTAGTCGATGAACTGGGAAGCGGTTATCTGAAGGCCAGATTTGAGAAAACACTGCATCCGCTTAAACCATATTCTTTAAGTTATTTTCCGGAACTGACTGATTCTGAGAGCAAAATTTTTACCGCTAAAAATCGGCTGCCGAACTACGATCCGGCGGCCTTCAGGCAAGCACGTGTATTTCGAACGCGTCAATTGTTTGATCAGCAGTTTCCTCGTACCGGACGTTCAGGCGGTTTTCAGCGAATTTCTCCGGAATGGCTTTCGCCGGAAGTAAAGCAGTCATTAACGGAAAATACCTTCCGAACAATTGCTCCGGAATCTGCTTCAGAAACCAATCTTAGAACCGTTTCATTTACGCGCCTGAGAAAATTTCTCGAATCTCCGCTGCAGTCCACTGCAAGTCATCTGCTGCGGCTTGATGAAGATGAAGAGGAGAGAGGTGACAAAATAGACGAACCGCTTGTTCTGGAGCGGCTGAGTGAATGGTCACTAATCCGGAAAGTCTGGGACAATGCTTTGACGGTCCGGAAAAATAGTTCGTACTCAAAAGCCCATCCGGAGTGGCAGAAGCTATATCAACTGCATGCGCAGCACATGGAACTGGAAGGTGAAATGCCATCCGGAATTTTCAAAGGAGCAATGCAGACAAGACACCTGAGAATTCTTAAAAGCTGGCAAAAACAACTTACAGCAACTCTGCAGATTGATTGGTCGACTCTGCAGAAAAATCTCCGCCAATTTCATTTTGGTGCAGTCAGGGTGGGAACTTTTGATTCCGGATTGACAGAGTCACATCAGCTTCATCCGGAACTCAGCATTGAAAATGAAAATCCCGCAGAGTCAGAAGAAAAAAATATCTGCACAAAGATTCACGGAAAGACCGAATGGTGTTATACTGACGATTCCGAAAATTGGCACCTAATTTATTTCAGCGAGCGCGAGAGCAAAGACAAAACCTGGTTGCGTCATTTTTTGGATGTGTTGATTTTACGTGCGGCAAATGTACTTCCTGAAAATGCAAAAGTGACGGGGCTGTGCATTGCACCTGAAGGAAAACTCAGATCAAGAGAGATTCGCCTTCCGGCTCGACAGCAGGCGCAGGATTATCTGTTTGATTTGGTGCATGAGATGAATGCAGAGAATGCGGCTGTTTTGATGCCCGTCGAATCTGTTTTTGAATTAGCAAAGGAAAATTTGAGTAGTACCAACTACAATCAAAGATTTGTAGAATGGATGGATGGCAAACTTAACTCGCCCCGAGAAAATATGGGCATCAGCTCTCAGTACGGAACCGTGAAATTTTTAAAAGACGTACCTTATCCGGAAAATCCTTATCAACTGATGAACCGGCGTTTTCAATTGTTTTTTGAAACGATTTCGGCTTGAGCGGGAAAAAGCGAAAATATGGAAAAGTATCTCAGACAAATGCAGGTTTTACTTGATGCAGGAACATCATTTGTCTCTGTTATTTTGGTTGAAGCCAAAGGAAGTACGCCGCGTGCGCAGGGAGGACGGATGCTGGTTACGGAATCAGGACTGCATTCCGGAACTGTAGGAGGAGGCCTGGTTGAGGCGAAAGCGCTGCAATTTGCACAGGATTTTATAGCAGAAACCACTCTCACTGAGCAAACAAAATTTGTTGAATGGAACCTCAATCGTGATGCAGGTATGAGTTGC
>DTUH01000292.1 GCA_012964265.1 Candidatus Lambdaproteobacteria bacterium | reverse complement strand
GTAGGCGCGCAACCGACTGATCGCGTGAGTAAATTGATGAAGCAGGCAAAAACCAACGCCTGACAAAACTTTCGGGGTTAATCGATTTTTCCGATAAAGGCCGCGTTGAGTGACTTTAGTGATTATGATGATTTGACATGGTTTGCCACCATTGTCGGTGTACACGGAATCAAGGGCGCGGTTCGGGTAAAGTATTTTACAGACAATCCTGAATATTATTTGTCTGTAAAACTTTTCTTTTTAGAAAGTGCGGGACAGTTACAATCACTGAAAGTTTTGCGAATTATACCCGCAAAAAAAGGCTGGATCGTTCACTTTGAAGAAGTTGCTTCACGTAATGCAGCGGAAAAAATTAAAGGTTGCCGCTTGTTGCTGCCTGATGAGCAGTTAAAGCCTTTAGAGTCCAATGAATTTTTTGTGCATCAGCTTATCGGCTGCAGAGTAGAAGATCAAAACGGTCTTTTTTTAGGTGAAGTCACAGATTTTCTGGAAACCGGCGCAAACAATGTTTACGAGGTGCGTAACGGCAAAAGCGAATTCCTGATTCCGGATGTACCTCACGTGGTACTGGAACTGGATTTTGAAAAACAGCGGATGGTCATTGATCCTCTGCCTGGATTGATTGAAAATTTAGTTCCGGAGAGCGATGTTGCGCTTTGAGGTTTTGACCTTATTTCCGGAAATTTTTTCTTCATTTCTGGAAGAAAGTCTTATTAAAAGGGCGATTGAGCAGCAACATCTGCATGTAAGTTTGATCAATTTTCGCAAGCATGGCCGTGGAAAGCATCTTCAGGTTGATGACACACCATACGGCGGGGGCCCGGGAATGGTCTTACGGATTGAACCTATTGCACAGACGCTTGCGGAACAAAAAGAGTTTCACCGGAATGAAGGACGTGAAACTCACACTATATTAGTGACGCCGCAGGGTCAGCCGTTTACGCAGGAAAAAGCAAAACAACTGAGCGGGCGGAAAGCTGTTTTGACCCTGATTTGCGGACGCTACGAAGGTTTTGATGAGCGGATTCGCAGTTTGGTGGATGAGGAAATTTCAGGAGGAGATTTCATTTGTTTAGGCGGTGAGGTCATTGCGATGACAATGATTGAGTCCATCAGCCGTCTCGTGCCGGATATTCTTGGAAACATGGAATCGGTAGAACAGGAATCTTTCTCCCAATCCTTGCTGGAATTTCCGCAATATACGCGGCCTGCAAGTTATGAGGGCATGGATGTTCCGGAAGAATTAATGTCCGGAAACCATAAAAAAATCGCAGAGTGGCGGGAAAAGCAAGCTGTATTCCGGACTAAAAAACGACGTCCGGATCTGCTTTAAAATGGTTATACCAGTTGCATGTTAAGGAACAAACATCGTTTTAATAATATTCACACATAACAAAGAGAAAAATAATGTCAACCGCATTGGAAAAAATTGAACAATCTCAATTACGCAGCGGGTTGCCGGAGTTAAGAGTCGGCTCTACTGTCCGTGTTAATTACCGGATTACGGAAGGAAACAAGGAACGCATCCAGGCATTCGAAGGCGTCATCATCGGCAAGCATTGCGGTGCAGGCAACAATAAGGCAACTTTCACTGTACGAAAAGTAACACAAGGGTACGGTGTTGAGCGAATTTTTCCGCTGCACTCTCCACGGATTGAAAGTGTTGATGTCATAAAAATCGGAAAAGTACGACAGGCAAAACTATATTACTTGCGGGCACGACGTGGAAAAGCAGCGCGGATCAAAGAACGCGTCAGGGCTCGTCCCAACGCTTGAGTTTGAAACAGCGGCTTTAAACCGTGGATTCAGAAATATCGCCGGTGTCGATGAAGCAGGCCGAGGCCCACTGGCCGGGCCGGTTGTAGTTGCTGCGGTTATTTTAGGAGAAGCTTGGAACACCGGACATCCTCTTGATGATTCAAAGCGGCTCTCTGCTCAAAAACGGGAGTGCTTGTTTGATCTCGTTTGCAGTGAGGCACAGGCTTTTAAAATTGTTTCAATTTCTCCGCAGGAAATTGACAGGTTGGATATTTTGCAGGCTACACTTTTTGGAATGTATCGCTGCCTCACTGAAATAGAACCTGCTGCAGATTATGCTCTCGTTGACGGAAATCATTATCCGCATACAAAAGTACCTGGTGAAACTGTAATTAAAGGCGACGCTCGTTCCAAAAGCATTGCTGCGGCTTCAATTTTGGCCAAAGTGACGCGGGACAGGATAATGCTCGAAAATGCAGCGCGTTATCCGGAATGGGGCTTTGAAAGCCACAAGGGATATCCGACCAAAATGCACAGGGAGGCAATTGCGAAATATGGACTGACGCCGTTGCATCGTAAGTCATTCAGACTTAAACCGGTGCAGATGAGTTTGCTGTGACAAAACAACGCATACAGACTGGAGCAGTTGGAGAGCAAATCGCCTGCGATTTTTTACAGGAGTCAGGTTACCGCATAGTTGAGCGAAATCACCGTTCCAGACTCGGTGAGCTTGACATTATTGCTGAATACGAAGAATTTATTGTATTTTGTGAGGTTAAAACACGCAGGGGTACCGGTGGACCGCATCCGTCTTTGTCGGTAACTGCGAAAAAAATTGCAAAGTTGCGCCAACTGGGTGAGCTTTATCTCAGCCAGAAGCATCTAACGTATCTGCAGCCGCGTTTTGACGTGATTGCTGTACAACTGGGGGATGGTAAACCGCCGAACATAGATCATTTTATCAACGCTTTTTAAGAAAAAAGGAACCACATATGGCTCATCACAAGTCTGCGCTTAAGCGAGTTAGGCAAACAATTAAACGTACAGCTCAGAACCGTTCGTTACGTTCAGATCTGCGCACAGTAATTAAAAAATTCCGCCTGATTCTGGATGGCGGAAATATTGAACAGGTACAAGAAGCATATCCCGGAGTTCAAAAAAATATCGATAAAGCTGTCACAAAAGGAATCCTGCACAAACGCACCGGCTCCCGCTACAAATCACGACTGGCCCTTTCCATGGCTAAAACAGCGTCAAGCTGATCCAAACTGTCGTTCTAAAAAAGGCTTATTACAGTTCTGCTCCCTTAGCCGATTAGAAAAAACCACTTTCTAATCGGCTCCCCCTCGTGATAGAGTAAACCCTGAGTTTTTCAGCGTTTGTTTAATATTTTTTTTGGTTAAGAGTGATTTATGGACTCGCACTTTCTTGCACGGCGCATCCATAGTTTGACCGGTATTGTGCCGGTAGGACTTTTTTTGGTGTACCATCTCTATCTGCAGTTGTATCTGCATTCCGGCGCAGAGGTCTACAATGAGGTTGTCAACGGATTTTACGACAGTCCCTTGGCGATTTGGGTCTTGGTAATTGTTGTTTATATCCCACTTTTCTTTCACGCATTCTTTGGCATCCGCCTGATTTTTGAATCCAGTATTCAGCCTTCTTACACTTATTTTTCGCACCTGCTTTATTGGCTGCAGCGCATCAGCGGAATCGGCGTACTGCTCTTCATAATCGCGCATGTTTGGAATACGCAGCTTGGCCCCTGGTTAGCGGGAACCTGGGGAACCCATTTTGAACATCTTTCCAGCGGATTTGCCGATCCTGAATCAGGTATCATTACCAAGTCGGTTTATCTGCTTGGTGTTTTGGGAGCTGTCTTTCATTTTGCGAACGGTCTCAACACCTTCAGCATGACTTGGGGTATCGCCCTCACTCCAAAATCCCAAGTAAGGGTCCGTATTTTAAGCATCCTTCTTTTCATTATTTTATCGGCCAGTGCCCTGTACGCACTGTCTGCAATTTGGTAAATGGAAATTTTTTAATGAGCAAGCAACGGGTAATTGTAATTGGAGGCGGTTTAGCAGGACTGGCCGCGACCATGAAAATGGCAGAACTCGGAATGTCCGTGCTGGTGGTCTCATTTTTACCGGTCAAACGTTCACACTCTGTCTGCGCTCAGGGGGGCATCAATGGTGCGGTCAATATCAAAGGCGAAGGTGACTCTCCGGATATTCATTTTTATGATACGGTCAAGGGCGGTGATTTTTTGGCACACCAACCGCTCTGCAAAGACATGTGTCACCACGCTCCATACATCATCAACCTCATGGACCGGCTGGGGGTAACGTTCAACCGTACTCCTGAAGGCAATCTCGATTTCCGCAGATTTGGCGGCACCCTTTACCACCGTACCGCATTTGCCGGCGCGACTACAGGGCAGCAGCTTTTGTATGCGCTTGATGAACAGGTTCGACACTTTGAGGTGCAGGGTTTAGTCGAAAAAATGGAATGGCACGAATATCTCGGCGCTGTGCTTAACGACAACGGACGCTGCGTCGGAGCGGTCATTCACAATTTACGCAGCGGAGAAATCAAGGCGGAAAAAGGCGATGCTGTGATTTTAGCCACAGGAGGTCCAGGACTGGTTTACGGACGCTCCACAAATTCCATGGTTTGCACAGGAACGGCAGTCACATCCGCATATTTACAGGGCGCAAAATACGGAAACGGCGAGTTCATTCAAATCCATCCGTCAGCAATTCCGGGTCGTGATAAATTGCGTTTGATGAGTGAGTCCGCACGCGGAGAAGGCGGAAGAATTTGGGTGCCGCGAAAAGCTGGTGATCCACGCAAGCCTAAAGAAATTCCTGAAAAAGAACGTTTTTATTTTCTCGAAGAACGTTATCCGCTTTTTGGAAATCTGGTGCCGCGTGATGTTGGAGCGCGTGAAATTTATGATATTTGCGTGAATGACAAATTAGGCGTTCATGGAGAAATGAAAGTCTATCTCGATTTAACACATCACACCCGCGAATTTCTTGATCAACGTCTGGGTGGAATTCTTGAGATTTACGAAAAATTTACCGGTGTCGATCCCCGTGAAGAACCGATGGAAATTTTTCCGGCAGTGCATTATTCAATGGGCGGTATCTGGACTGATTACACACGTACAAATGAAGGGCTGATCGATCATCAATCTCCAAATAATCAAATGACATCGATCACCGGGCTTTATGCTGCGGGTGAAGCCGACTATCAGTTTCACGGTGGAAACCGCCTGGGAGCAAACTCATTGCTGAGCTGCATCTACACCGGTTTGATGATGAGTCCGGGCGTACTAAATTACGTAAAAAATGTTCCGGAAGCTGCTGAAGATATTCCGGAAACCGTCTTTTCCGCTTCCGTTAAAAAATGGCATGAAAGCTATGAAAACATCAAGGGCATGAACGGTAAAGAAAATCCTTATGCTCTGCATAGAGAGATGGCAGAAGAGATGATTTCCAATGTATTGATCGTCAGGGAAAATTCCAAACTGAAATCAACGCTCGATAAAATTGATGAATTTGAATCACGCTGGCAAGATATTAAATGTGTGGATACTAATGATTGGGCCAATCCTGTACCAAGTTTCATCAACCAACTCTGGAACATGATTCAGCTTTCCAAAATTATCACGAAGGGTGCGCTGTTAAGAGACGAATTCCGGGGTTCACATTACAAACCGGAATTTGATCTTCATCAGCCGGATGATTTCCGGCCCGAAACCTATTTGGAATTTGAAAAACAAAAAGAATCCGGAACAATTAAAGAAGACGCGTTTGCTCCGGAACATTTGGCGTACATGAAACGCTTTTCTGAAAACAACATCAAATGGCTCAAAACTACCATTGCCGCTTATCAGGACGGCGGCCCGGAAATTTCTTATGAGGAAGTGGATACTTCTCTCATTGCTCCACGCCCTAGAAAATACGACTGAGGATAGAATATGCCAGAAACTGTTACATTCAAAATCAAACGCCAGGATTCGGAAAACTCCGGATCATATTGGGAAACCTTCACAATTCCTTATGTTGCCAACTCAAATGTTATCTCCTGTTTGATGGATATTCAGGCCAATCCTGTTAACTCAAAAGGTGAGGAAGTAACACCGGTAGTTTGGGAAAGCAATTGTCTGGAAGAAGTATGCGGTGCCTGCACCATGCTCATCAACGGCAAGGTGCATCAGTCATGCAGTGCGTTGGTGGACCAACTCAAAAAACCAATCAGACTTGAACCCATGAGCAAGTTTCCGGTTATCAGGGACTTAACGGTTGATCGTTCCAGAATGTTTGAGGCCCTCAAAAAAGTGCAGGCCTGGGTCACAGCAGACGGCTACCACGACCTCGGCCCCGGAGACCGTCTTGCTCAAAAACATCAGGAAATTGCCTACACGCTTTCGGAATGCATGACCTGTGGATGTTGTGTGGAAGCATGTCCGCAATACAGCAGCGGCAACAACTTCCTCGGTGCGGCGGCCATCAGTCAGTCACGTCTCTTCAACATGCATCCAACCGCAAAGAACATTGCTGATGAACGGCTTGACACCCTCATGCAGGAAGGTGGAATTGCAGATTGCGGTAACGCCCAAAACTGCGTTGAAGCCTGTCCCAAATCTATTCCGCTAACCGAATCAATTGCCGAAATGGGCCGTCAGGTTTCAGGTAAACTATGGCGCAATATTTTTAGGGCATAGTCTATAATTTTGTAGAAAACAGCAAAATGTATTCATGTCACAGAATTCAATTTCAAACCCGCCTGAACGTTTCCTGCTGATCCGCACGGATAGAATTGGTGATACCGTCCTCACCTTGCCTGCAGTCACCGCTTTACGTAAAAAATTCCCGGCGGCGTTCATCGCGTTTTTGGCACAACCTTACACCGCGCCCCTGATTGAACAATACGAGGGAATAGACCTTTTGCTGAGCTATGAACCCGAGGGTCGTCACAGAGGCTGGAAGGGAGTATTGAAACTCAGTCATCAGCTGCGGGAACTT
>DTUH01000291.1 GCA_012964265.1 Candidatus Lambdaproteobacteria bacterium | reverse complement strand
GGTGCGGACGTTGTTGGAATGACTAGTGTTCCGGAAGTGGTTTTGGCCAAAGAACTTGGGTTGTGTTACGCGTCCGTCGGGTTTGTGGTTAATATGGCAACCGGAATGGAAAGTGGGCCAATTCAACTGGAATCAAGCGGGGATATACTGGTCCGGAACAAAGAAAAAGTCAACCGGATGTTTTTTGACATCTTTTCAAAAACGCTTGATCAGCAAAATTGTCGGTGCGCAGATTCAATTGTCTGTTTGTAGGCGGTTCTTAATGACTGCCTGTTATTCACGTTTTTCCGACTGTTCCAGTAATTTCCAGCGTATGATCGGAATCTGCCGCAGGATTTCAATGTCTGTGATGCTGTAGATCATGGTTTGAGTAATTGCTTTTGCGTAACTGCATTTTGCTTCACTTGAGTTCATTTTTTCACCTCCCCAAAAATCGCCTTTGCCGACTACATGCTGACTCTCTGTTTTGTCTTTTCCACGGCTGCTTAGTTCAACTTTCCCTTCTTTGACCAACATCAGACCATCACATTCTATTTTTTCACCTTTCTTGAATTTTGCGAGTGTTAAGCTCTGTGCAATCTGACATTGAATTGGGGAAGAGATAGATTCTCCAAATAACCAGGTTTGCTGCAAAAATTCTATTGCCTCCAGGGTTTTTTGAAGTTGATTCAGAAGTTTGTTGCGATTTACAAACTCTTTAAATAAAATGGCCGGAATTTTGAGAATTTCAATATGACTTAATGTACGATAAGTTCCCCTGCTCTTCAGACCAAAAAGAACCGCCAGGTCACCAATTAGTGTTCCGCTGGATAAAGTGTAACTTGTTTTTTCTTGTGGTGAAAGTAGTTCAGCTACACCTGTAAGTACAAGACAAACATGCTCCGGAATTTCCTGATCTCGTAGTAAAATAGTTCCTGCATTGATAGATTTTCGTTCGCAATTGAGCAACATGTGAATTTCACCTAATTCCACGTTTGGATAATACCCACGTAAATAATCTGCTCCAAATTCCAGCGCATAATCCTCATGGCCCTCTATCAGCGTATCTGTACTGCCAAAGGTGACACCACAGCCAATTATTTTTTCTTCCTGTGTCAACTTGTGTGCAGTGTGTGCCAAAATAATTTTGTCTGATTTGTCATCCTTAAAATCAGTTGCCTTGCCGTGAATCAAACCTCCGCCAATATCAATTTTCTTGACTTGTACTGGACTGAGGTAGTCAGCCCAGACTTTTTTCATTAACTTATGGCTGATGCCAGGAAGCTTAGGATTATCTTCAACCATCTTTTTCAAAACTGCATGAGACGAAATATCTGCTAAATGGGCGTAAGTCGCATAACCGTTTTCCCAAAGTGTTCTGAAAAACAATATATTTGTCTCTACCGGATGTGGAGAATATACCGGTTTTACTTCCAGTCCATCAATGCTGTTCCATTCGTCAAACTCTAAATCAAGAACTTCAAAAAATTCTTCGAAGGTATTTTCATTGATTGAAAGCAGGGAGGACAATTTCTTTTTTACCGATGCACGTACTAAAGGTGTCGTGTAATACTTGATCCTGTGATCAGCACGTACAAGAGTAGTCAGGCCGGCAAAATGATCATCATGTGCATGGGTTTGAAAAATACCCTCAACTTCATTTACATCTACACCGATTGAATTCAAAGTGTGCGCGATGTTTGGACCTACATCAATCAGGTAAACTTTGCCCTGATAACAGAGTACACTGGCCATACACGGTCGATTAATATCCCAGCCGTCACCTTCTCCTGTATGAACGATAGAAAAATATTCTCGCTTGAAGTGGTGGTTCTCTAGTTCGTATGGCGTCTGATAACTTCTATTTTTGCCCAGATTCAGGTCTACTTCTACACGTTCATCTTTATATTTAAACTCATAACAGTTCACGCTTTTCCTGACTACCATTACCTCGTTCAGGACTTCCACAGGTTCCTGGTCGACAATTATAGCTTCCAGCAAATCAGAACTTGGACGAATTGCACCAAAGGCAAAGTGGAGTTTGATGCGCATCATTTCTTCTGCCTGATCCTGTGAAATTCCTGTGTCAAGGATTTCCTCCAGATTGGCCAAACCATAGTTACCGCGATGAATATATTTCATCTGAGCGTTGACCACGTTTTCGCGGCCTATGAGAAGTGGTTTTGCACCGGTGTTGTTGGGGTGATTAGGCAAAAGCATGCCTTGACGGTAGAGCATCTGCAGTACTGGAAACTCTGCTAAATTAGCAAAGTCTCCATTTTGAACGCTCAAATCGGAAAGGAGTATCGCATTCGGTCCAGTTTCACTCGATATAGTACCGTGAGGATGTTGATAAGAACCTGAGCCGGGCTCCAATGAACCTACCTCACGGTCAAGATCACGGATTTTACCTGCTTTCATTAAATGCTTGACACTATCTGCCGGACATCCGCAAAGTACGTATAAATCTGCCTCTGGAACTTCCAGCCAGAAAACACCGGCTGCAATTTTAGTTTTAGCGATCTTGGACATTCTGGTTCTCGCAAACACAGGTCATTGACTACTGACTTCAGTAAAAACTACCCACCGCTGACAGGAGGAATCAAACAATATTCTGCACCTTCTGTTAGAACGGTCTGTTTCCCAACGTACTCTTCTTCATGTGCCAATCTGGTTGCTTTTAATATTGCTGCAGCCTGAGGAAATTTTTGTGAGAGCAAAGTTATTACCTCTTCAGCAGTACTTCCTCTGGTAACTTCCAGCAATAGAGGATCAGCTGAGATGGTTTCCTGGAGCACGGCATAAAAAATTAAAGTAATTTGCACAAATCTACGAATAATTGAAAATTAAGTCAAATAAAATTATACCCCAAACAATTCCCATGTTCACTGCAGACAAAAAAACTGCTGCACTGCCTGCATCCTTTGCTCTTCCTGAGAGTGGATGTTGTTCTGTTGAAATGCGGTTCACTACTGCTTCAATTCCGGTATTAAGTAATTCTACTATTAATACCAAAAAAACGGAACTGATCAGCAAAATCCGGAGTATAAGCGAAACCGGTAAAATCAGCGCAGTGGGAATTAAAATGGCTGCCACTGTTAATTCAATGCGGAAAGCCATTTCATGATGCATTGTATCGCGTAAACCTTGCAAGCTAAAGCCAAAGGCTTTCCTCAAATGAAGTAAAGCTTTCATCACAAAAAACCTCAAGCTCTTAATGTTGCCTGAAATTCACGTTGCAGGCGTTTGATAATTTTTTTCCGAACCTTTCCTACTTCGTTATCGGTAAGTGTCCTGTCTCTTGCTTGAAATGTGAGCGAATAAGCCAAGCTGCGTTTCCCTTCATCCACCTGCTCACCTTCATAAACATCAAAGAGTGTTGCCTTCCGAAGCAGAGGTTTTCCGGTTTGAAGAATGAGCGGTGTGACAGCCTCTACCGGTAAACTTGCATCCATCACAAATGCCAGGTCTTCAAAAATAGGAGTGAAGTTGGAAATAAATTCCATCTGGTGATTTTCAACCGCAAATTTGATGATCAAGTCTAAATCCAGTTCTGCAATGCAAACAGCTTGTTCCGGCAGTTCAAAAGAATCACGAATTTTTGGATGTAATTCTCCGGCAAATCCCATAACACTGCCATTCACCAAGATCTGTGCGCAACGTCCCGGATGGCATGGCAATTCCCTCGATTTCTTCCACTCAACTTCTTCAAGATGCAAAGCATTTAGAAATTGCTCCAAAACACCTTTCAGGTCGAAAAAGTCATAATTACCTCCAGCTTGTTCGAGCCATGATTGAGTATCACGGAGGCCGCTCATCAACAAAGACAAGCGTTGTGGTTCCTCCGGGAGTTTGTTTTTAGGATGAGGATGGAAAACACTGCCAACTTCATAAGTGACGACTTTTTCTAAAAAACGCAAATTAGAGCGGGCTGTCATTAATGCACCGGGTAGCAGCGAACGACGCAAATGGCTTCTCTCTTGAGAAAGGGGATTTTTCAGCGGGACAAATTTAGCCAGATCAATATCATCTTCCAGACGTAAACGTGCTTCATCCATTGGGTTCATTATGGAATAAGTTATTATCTCGTCCATTCCGGAAGCCACGAGGATATTCCGTACACGTTCAGTTCCTTCCAGTTTTTGATTAACGTGTTGAGGAGGAAGCACGTCATTTAGCAGAGTTGAAGGGAGATTTTCATATCCGTAAATCCTGACAATTTCTTCAACTAAATCCGCTGGAATCCGGATGTCCATCCGATGGCTGGGGACGGTTATTTTTAAAATACTGTCACCAGAAACTATAAATTCCAGAGAAGTCAAAATTTCCGTAATTTGTTCAGTAGAAATTTTTATCCCCAGAAGATGTTCCACATAATCAGGATCAAGCTCCAGGGAAATTATTTCTTTAGTCTGTGGATACAGGTCGCCCGCAATCGGTTCAAGCGTTCCGGAAGCATGTTCAACCATCAGCTGTGCGGCTCTCAAAGCAGCCTGCAGAGTGCCTTCCGGATCAACCTGTTTTCCGAATCTCTCACTGGCCTCAGTTCGTAATTTTAGCACTTGTGAGGTGCGGCGATTATTTAGAAATTCAAAATTTGCTGATTCCAGTAAAATATTTGTTGTAGATTCAGTTACCTCTGAATCACCTCCGCCCATTACTCCGGCAATAGCGATCAGTCCGAAACTGTCTGTGATCATCAGCATATCATCATCCAATTCACGTTCGACGTCGTCGAGTGTGAGCAATGTTTCACCTTTTTTGGCACGACGTACGATTATTTTCGGGGTTTTACCATTAGCCCGTTCAAGCAGTTTGTCATGGTCAAATGCATGCAACGGCTGCCCCAGCTCCAGCATCACATAGTTGGTGATATCTACTATGTTGTTGATCGGACGCATTCCAATCCGCAGCAACCGCTGCTGCATCCAAAAAGGTGAGGGTCCGATTTTTACATTTTGGATTAATAACGCTGAATAACGTGGACAGATATCTGGATCCCTGATTTCCAAATCAACAAACGGAGGTTGTGCTGAAACTTCAAGACTTGTAACATCGGGAAAAACGCTTTTGTTTAGTTTCTTCCCGGTCAGTGCCGAAATTTCTCTGGCAACACCGAGCATTGAAAGTAGATGACTGAATCCGCCTTTTATATCAAAATGCAGGGTGGTATCACCTAAATATTCTTCTAGCAATCTGCCGACAGGAGCATCTTCAGGAAGGAACAGAATTCCTTCATGTTCGTCACTTAGACCTAATTCCAACTCTGAGCAAAGCATTCCTTCAGAAGCAACCCCTCGAATTTTCGCAGGTTTGAGTTTTTTCAGTGGCCGATCTTCATGGTATGCATCAATCAGCAAAGCACCTGAAAGCGCCAAAGCAACTTTAGGTGCAGGCTCCGGAAGATTTTCTGCCATTTTCTGGATATTTGGCGCACCGGTTACAAGTGTAATCGGTTTGTCTGCTCCAAACTCCACATCCACTAAGTACAATGAATCCGCATTTGGGTGATTGCGTATTTCACTGATCTGCCCCACAACACAATAGTCACTCCAATTTTCACCTGTTTTTTCAATCAATTCAACCTCAAGACCTGCTGTAGTCAGGCGTTCTGCAAGTGCGTCTGGCGTCATGCTTACTTCAACAAAATCTTGCAACCAACTCAAAGGTGTTTGCAAAGCCATTTAAAATCCTGAAAAAATGTATGAGGAGAATCGATGTCTGAAAAATGAAGAATTAATTTCAATTTCACTCTTTGTGAAACGAAAATTAACAACACAACATTTTCAGGAGAAACGGAGGGAAATGCAAGTCAGATCAGTAAAAATTATTTATTTGCACTTAAGTCGAATCTCTCTGAATTGAGCAGCTTTTCGGTCCCAGATATTTTTTGAGCTCAATTTGGTGCTGGACACCCCTTTCTTTTTGAGCTGCCTAAGATGTTTCTTTTCACCCGGACTGAGAGGAAGATTTGACCGCAATTTTGACCAAACATTTTGATTCAGCAAGGCTTGTTGTTCGAGGGTCATTGTACGGATTATTTTTAAACTGTTGATCTTGTATTCTGCCAAACTTCGACATTTTGTTTTGCTGAACTCTTTCATGAACAAGCGGTCGGTGGCATATTCTTGTGCCACTGCAGAACTTGCTGCAGTCAAAATAAAGAAAAAAATACCTGCCATTCTGGTGAAAGAAAAAATAGAATTTAGCTTTATTTCACTTTTATTTTTGTAATGTATTTGTTGAATGGACATGACTATTTTCTTTTATTATTCTCTCAAGTTTTTCTAAATAACTGCCGATGAACAGAGTAGATTGAAGTGTCGGTATCCGGACTCTTCTCAGTTCAAGCAAATTTAACGCCCTGAGCCGGTGTTTTAGTGCAATTCTCTTGGGTCATTACTCAAAGAAACGATTCGGCTTACGGTTGTACTTCATTAACCGGTATTTGATAATGGGAAAAAAATGACACAAACAGAAGAAAAAATAGAAAATTTTACCTTTGCAGTAGGTGCTGACCTCAGCAATCAATTTGAAAAACAGGTATCCAGAACCATCAGGGATTTGATGGAATCATTAGAGCATCGTTTAATTGACGACGAAACTAAAGTTGATTATGCTACCCATGTTTTTGCCAGGGCTCTGGACGAAATGGTTGATTATTTGGAAACACCCAAATTGCTCAACTGACTGGCGTATTGCTACGTGGTTTACCCCCTATTCACTTAATTTCGAAAGACACTGAAGATGAACAAGCAGAAGGATAAGCATACACATCATCAAAAAAGTAGTTTAATTTTGTTAAATAGCTGATTTAAGAGAGATACCT
>DTUH01000290.1:4719-6984 GCA_012964265.1 Candidatus Lambdaproteobacteria bacterium | reverse complement strand
AAGAATTATTAACTATACATTTGAGTCAGAAATCAAATGATCAGTCTGTCTTATTCTGAACTCTTAGAACTCCAATACGGAATTTTACGAGTCATCAGTTCTGTTCTCGCCGGCAAGGGTATTGCGTTTTGATAACGTAATTTAGTTTTGTTAGCCATACCAACTATTTCTTTGGCCTGTACCCACTCGCCATTAATTTTTAGCAGTGGTTCACTACCGTCAAAACGGACCATTGATACTTGCCCGGACTTGGTTAGAACAACACCAACCTCTTCCCCGCCATCTGTTCTTGCAAACACATTGTAGCTATAACTACCATTAGGCATCATATCACCATCATTGTCGCGTCCATCCCATGAAAATTCATGAGCGCCCTGTGCTCTGCTTTCGAGATTTATCTCACGAATCATCTCACCAGTAGAATCATGCACAAGCAACATCACTCTGTCGGCACTCCCATCCAACTTGTAAGTAACCGGAATTGTATCACCGTTTCTCAAAGATATTTCTCTGGCGCCAACTTCCACATCTTTACCCAACAAGCTTCCTGCAGTGGAACGTGCGATGTGTTGCTGAATTTCCATCATCTTTGCAGTCTGGCTATTGAGGTTCTGTAACTGTTCCACCGTTCCCAAGGATGCCAATTGCTGCATCATGCTTTCTGAATCCATGGGATCCAGAGGATTCTGATTTGCCATTTGAGTCATCAGTAAATTCAGGAAATCCTGTTTCCCCAATTCTTTGCCGTCATTACTGCTTTTAGAAGCGTGATTACGCAAGCTCGAGGCACTGAACTGCAGAGCTTGTTCAACGTTGTTTACGGTTTGCATAACTACCTTTGCTCAGACATATAAATTGAGTCCGGACCCATTCCGGTGTCCAACACGCGGTTTTTCTTCCACTGTTGCAATTTCTTCTTTTTTACCTCTCTCTGCAGAAATCATATCCTCTTCGAATTCAGACTTGTTTCGATCACCACCGAATTGTGAATCACGCTCGTTTATATCAACGTTGAGAGCTAAATCCTGATAAGAAAATTCCTGATCCAAAAATCTGCTGCGTAAAGCATCGAATCCAGATTCCACCATTTGTTTTGCGTGAGGATTATCAACGCGCATATCTATCGAAAGATCACCTCCGGATTGCCGAATTTTCAAAGTTATTTGCCCCAACTCTTCCGGATGCAAACGCAGAGTCATTTCTTCAACACCATTCCCGCGCAAAATTCTTACTCGATTCACTACCTGCGCCATGTTGAACGGTAGGTCAGCCGCCCGAAAAGTCTCCAAGGTATTTGTGGTTTCACCTGCTTTGAAAATTGAAGTTCCTGTAAGCTCTGAAACAGCATTAATTCCCTGGGCAGAAGCAAAGTCAACGGTAGATTTGGCGATGCTGGAAAGTTGGGTTTCTTGTGGTGTTAATGTTCTGAACTGATTCGAAGGCTGTACAGATGCCTTTTCAGTAATTTCACCTGTATTTTCCATCCCGGTCATTTGGAATCCCTCAGCAACTTTTGATTTTGCTCCGCTTTGAAACTCTTCTGCGACTTTAAATTTCTCAGTTGCTTGAAAGCCTGCGTCCACTTTTGTTCTTGATCCCCCTTGAAAATTTTCTGCAACTTTAAATTTTTCAGTGGTTTGCAAACCTTCAATTGTTTTTTCTTTTGCTACGACTTGAAGCGCCTCTGCTACTTTAATATTCTCTGTAGCTTGCAATCCCTCTGTTGCTTTAAACTTTTCTACAACCTGAAGACTTTCAGCAGCTTTAATCTTTTCCGGAGTTAAGGGCACTTCTGCCCTTTTAAGTTTTACCAGATTCTCTTCCACAGGTTTTTCAAACTCTTGTACTTCCACCTGTGATCCTTTTCGAAAAACTGTTTTCAAAACCTCTTGAAGATTTTCTTCCTGATTTTCCAGAGTTGAGCTAAGTTCCTGCACAAGGTTTTTATCTTGAACCTGAACCGATTTATTGGAATATGGCTGCAATTCAGGCTGCAGCTCACTTTTTGAAATTTCAAGATCACCTTCCAGTTGAACAGACTGGTTGGCTGTTTTTTGAAGGATAGTTTGCAGGTCACTCGTTGAAAACTCAGCATCTGCTTCCAAATTAGCAGGTCCCAAATGAATTGACTGACTAACGTTCTTTTGCAAAATCGCCTGCTGCTCATCTAACGTTGAAAACTCAGCATCTGCTTCCAAATTAGCAGGTCCCAAATGAATTGACTGACTAACGTTCTTTTGCAAAATCGCCTGCTGCTCATCTAAC
>DTUH01000290.1:3365-4709 GCA_012964265.1 Candidatus Lambdaproteobacteria bacterium | reverse complement strand
CAAATGAATTGACTGACTAACGTTCTTTTGCAAAATCGCCTGCTGCTCATCTAACAATAATTCAACGCCATCCTGCAGGGAATTTACCTGATGAAAAACTGTTTGCAACAAGGGCCCAGAGAATTCAGAATCAGTGGTATTTAATAAAGATTGCAGCCCTGTTTCGGCGATGCCCTTGTCTGGAAGAATGTCAAAATCACTTGTGTTGATGGCAAACCTCGGATCAAGTACCTCAATAATTTCTGAAGAAATCGGAGTTGTTTTTTGCAGCACCTGAGTCTGCAACGAAGATAAATCCTCACTCCAAAGATTGTCTTCCAGCATTTCCAATGGCATTGTTGAATTGTTTGCAAAACCAAAATTTGCATCGACAATTTCAGGATCCAGTTCATTTTGAGACAAAAGAGTTGAGCTGAGTGACGCGGACAAACCATCTTCTTCAAGCAGCTCATCAAGCATGTTTTCCTCTAAAGGAAGTTCTACCAGCATATTTTCCAGAGTAGCATCAAAAAATTTTTCTTCACCACCTTCTCCGGAAACAGTGCCAAGCTCACTTGAAACTATTGCCTCGTCAGACACCGGTATAACAGCTTTTTGTCCAATTGCTTCCATCATCTCATTCTCATTTTTTTCTTGTTATTTCTTCAATTATGCTTGCAGATACATCCACTCCCATACTGGAAAGTACTAACGACGCCTGTTTTTCTTTCATCTGTTTCAGAATTTTCACAGCAATTTTTCGATCAATTTTTGCCAATGATTGTGCAGCAATTGCTGCATCCATTTTTGAGTACAAGGCAACTGCTTTTAAAAGCTGTGCACTATCTTGAGTTTTCTTATTATTAATATCCTTTTCAATCTCCCGCTGGAGCTTTTCCAACTGAGTAACTTGAAGTTGAATATCTTCCTGCAGTGTTTTGAGCTGATCTTCTCTCCGGTCCAATTCCAAACTTCTTAACCGTAAACGATCTTGTTGCTCAGCAAGCCTGGTCAGAATTTTTTTCTCGGTCTCTGTAAACTTCCGAGGTTTCTTGGCTTTCTTTTTGACATCTGATTCAACTGCACAAAAATCAAGTCCGTAATCTGCACAAAGAGCACCGAAGGATTTTTTCAATTCGTCGATGCTTGTTGGTATGCTATAAGCGGGCCTTGCCAGCATGACAATTCCAATAAATAAATATAAAAATTTGAAATCATTAACAATATTTAATATTTTATTCATGACATTCCTGTTGTTTAACAATATTGATATGTACGATAATTTATTGAAATAGGGCAATTTTTTTTAATTTTGAGTATATCGACGCTCATTCTGGGCCCTTTCCTCCGCTTCCCCCCGCTCTC
>DTUH01000290.1:0-3355 GCA_012964265.1 Candidatus Lambdaproteobacteria bacterium | reverse complement strand
AATTGTCATGCTGGCAAGGCCCGCTTATAGCATACCAACAAGCATCGACGATAATTCTGGGCAATTTCATCCGCTTCCAAACGCTCTAAACGTTCCATTTCTGCTTTATATTTTTGGATTTCTTTTCCCTTTAAAATTTCCAGCACACGTTTCTTCTGAGTAGCTTGGGTCAATTCGTGTCGTTTCAATTCCACAACTTCCAGCTGTTCATTCAGCAGGTCTTGTGTGTGCTCCAAATGCTGTTCAACTCGCTGCTGAAAAAGTCCACCCAATAAGAGCTGATTTAAAGTCACACCTTCTGCTTTTGCTTTGTCTAAATCATTGTTATAAATCTCTAAAGCATCCTGCATTAGTTTTTTTCTATCACGATGCTGAATTTCCAGTTGCACTTGTTCGGCAAGTGCTTTCTGGTAAAGCTTTTCAAGACGCTCCCGTACTTTTAAGGCAGTTTCCAAACTAAAACGAGGCATATATTGATCTTGGTTTTTGTTACAAGTTTTCTGCGATTCAATCAGTCAAAGCACAACTGAATCAAGACTCTTTGTAAAATTGAAGTAAGAAGGAAAACTATCAGTAACGCACTACTGACAAATGAGTTTTTTTGTAGTGCAATATCCCTGCAAAATAGTCTGCAAGAGAGATATAACAGGAATATTAGTTATGGGATTTAGGGCAGGTTATGTAAATGAGATAGCACAACTGCAGTGGCATTGCTCACATTTAATGAAGATACTTTCGGATTTCCCGGAATGCTTACGAGCCAGTCACAACGTTTCCGGATAAGTTGACGAATTCCACGACCTTCGTTGCCCAAAACTAAAATCAGTGGCCTGTCACGTTTGAGATTTCCTACATTTTCAGCAGCATCGCCATCAAGTCCAACTACCCAGAGACCTTTCGATTTTTGTTCTTGAAGAAATCTGGCAAGGTTAGTAACCGAAATAACAGTGAACCATTCTAAAACTCCTGCTGATGATTTTGAGACTGTAGGAGTGAGTTCCGAAGTATGATCCTGCGGTACGACCACTGCGCTCACATCAAAAAATCCACATGTTCGCAAAATCGCACCCAGATTATGGGGGTCCTCAATTTGATCGAGGGCGACTATCAGGGGATACGGGCCTTCCTCACTTTGCGGAAGATCATTCCATGATGAAAAGGGCAAGAAACCACAACGCAGTATCACCCCCTGATGAACTGCATTTGGACACATTTTGGTCAGTTTAGTAACCGGAACTTCGCTAAGTGGAAGCTTTATTTTTTCTGCAATATACCGAATATCTCTCAAACGCTCAGAAGAATCCGCATCCTTTTTCAAATAGAGGCGATCCAGTCGTCTCCTACGATGTTGCAAAGCACCCAGCACCGGAAGAATTCCATAAAGCAAATCAACTGCTGAACCACCAGATTTTTGTCCGTTTCCTTCCTTTTCGGCTGTCTGGAATTTCCGTTCTACTGTGGACTTTTGCCTTCTCACTTATCCCTTTTTAACACTGAATATTTTATTTGCACATTAATTGTTGATCTCTTCCAGTGCGGTTTTAAGCTCTTCAAATTCATGGGTTACAGGGAAATGTGGATATTCTACTATGATTTTTTTTGTTGGCCGAAAGAAAACCCCATGATCTGCTTCGTTTAGCATACTGATATCGTTGTAAGAATCACCAACTGCAACGGTATGATAATTCAGGCCTTTTAATGCTTTTACGGCATGTCTTTTTTGGTCTTTTTGACGCAGACAATAATCAACAATTCGTAAATTATCATCCAATTTTAAAGAGTGACAAAAAACCGTCGGGTACTGCAGTTTGTGCAACAAAGGCTCAACAAATTCTCTAAAAGTATCCGAAAGGATTATCACTTCATTTCGTTTCCTCAACCAAGATAAAAATTCAAACGCACCATCCAAAGGTTCCATTTGTTCCACAACTTGATGAATTTCCCTCAGTGTCAGCTTGTGCTGATCACAAATTTTCAAACGGAGGCGCATCAAATCATCATAATCTGCAATATCACGAGTCGTAAGTTTTAAGTCATCAATCTTGCTGAGCCGAGCCAAACCTTCCCATATTTCCGGAATCAAAACACCTTCAAGATCAAGACAGGTGACAGTCATTTTATTGGTGTTGAACATCCAGAATTTTCAAGCTTAGCTAAAATATTAATGAAATTGTCAGGGACGTGACTGCAAAAAAATGAATTTTTTAGGCATAAGAAGTTCAAATACAGCGTCCGCCATCCACTTCCATACAAGTTCCTGTTACCATGTCGGCTTCATCGGAACATAAAAAGAGAGCGGCATTTGCCATATCTTCCGGTTGGCTCAAACGCCCCCACGGAATACTGGAAACGAATTGAGCCCTTTTTTCAGGAGTGTCTTCTCCCATAAAAAGATGCAGCATTCCCGTTTCTCCAGCTACCGGATTAATAGCATTGACGCGAATTTTGTCTGTTGCCAACTCAATCGCCATGGCTTTGGTGGCAGTAATCATAGCACCTTTGGAGGTATTGTACCAGGCCAGTCCCGGACGTGGACGCAAACCAGCAGTAGATGCGACATTCAGGATTACACCATGTCCCTGTTTTTTCATCAGCGGAATCCCGTGTTTTGCCGTCAGAAAAACCGATTTAACATTGACAGCAAAAATCTGGTCGAACTCCTCCTCCGATACTTCTGTCATAGGTTTATTACGGTGAGTGGTTCCCGCATTATTAACCAGAATATCCAACCGGCCCCAATGCTTTAGCGTACGCTCAAACATGGCGGAAACGTCTCCATTCTGACTGACGTCACATGTAACTGCCAAAGCATTTTCACCGATTTCTGCAGCAACTATTTCCGCTGCCTCCCGGTTAATATCCGCAATGACAACCTTTGCGCCTTCATCCGAAAAACGACAGGCTATGCCTTTACCGAATCCCGAACCTGCACCGGTGATGATTGCAATTTTGTTTTTTAAGCGCATCTTTATTCTCCATGTTGAATAGCAATTGTTTTGGTAACAGAAAAACCGTATAAAGCTTCAAACCCTTTCTCACGTCCGTGACCGCTGAGTTTCACTCCACCGAAAGGCAATTCGACGCCTCCGCCCGCACCGTAGTTGTTGATGAAAACTTGTCCGGATTTGATTTTTTTTGCCATCCGGAATTGTCGTGCTCCGTCTTTAGTCCAAATCCCGGAAACCAAACCAAAGGGGGTTCCATTTGCCAGGATGACAGCTTCAGCTTCATCTTCAAACGGCATCACCGCCAGCACCGGGCCAAACAATTCTTCCTGCGCCACAGCATGATCCGGAGGAACATCACGGATCAATATCGGTTTTACATAATTTCCTCCGGCAGGCGCATTTTCAAT
>DTUH01000289.1:908-1500 GCA_012964265.1 Candidatus Lambdaproteobacteria bacterium | reverse complement strand
TGGGCTGGAAATCGTGCAGTCAGGCAACACACTTAAATCCAAGGGCTTGCTGCTGCATGGAGCACCTTTGTTTCTTTCAGAAAGTCTTTACGTGGTGGATTATGATCGCTTTCAGCAAAACCCTGCGCTCAGAAAGCTTGTGGAAACACTAAATCCAGTCGGATATTTTGAAGATGAGCGCCTGGAAAATTTTTCCCGCTGGTACTATGCGCTGGAAATAAATCTGGGAAATTCTTGGGTTCAACGACCCCCGGTTGATGAATTGTTCTGTAAAACAGAGGACATTGATTCCGGTTTGCGTCCTTATCGACTTCGTACCAGGAACTGGAAACCCGACGACCGTTACCTGCGAGACGAGGCTATTGCTCTGGCAAAAAGTTCACGGCAAAAAGTTCTGAAACATTATAACGAATTGCACAAAATGACGATCTTGTAAAAAACCTAAATCGAGACTGAAATAGAATTCACCACAGAGTCACAGAGAACACAGGTGATTGATTTTAATAATATTTTTCTCTGAGACTGCTGTGGCTCTGAGGTTAGGTTTTTACAATTTATTCAAACTCTGAGTATTTGCTAAAGCCATAAATTC
>DTUH01000289.1:0-898 GCA_012964265.1 Candidatus Lambdaproteobacteria bacterium | reverse complement strand
AGCCCTGACATTTCCTTCACTGAGAAATGAACCTTTGAGAGAACTGGTAGTCATAACACCATCATGATTAACACCACGCATTGCCATGCACATATGCGTTGCTTTGACAATGACTCCGGCACCTTGAGGAGAGAGTTGTTCACACAAAAAACTGGTAATATCGCTGGTCAATTCTTCCTGTACCTGAGGACGCCTCGCAAAAAAATCAACAATTCTTGAAAGCTTTGAAAGTCCGCAAAGTCTTTCGTCCGGAATGTAGGCTACAGTTGCTTCACCAAAAAAGGGAAGTAAATGATGGGCACAGACTGACCTCACAGGAATATGCTGCAGCACAACCATACTTGGTTCATAATTTTTACCAATAGGAAAAGTGGTCAGGTTAAATTTTTTTTCACTAAGCCCGGAACATAATTCATCAACCCAGGCATTTGCAGCTCGTTCCGCAGTTTTTCTGTAATGAGTATTATCCAAATCCACTCCTAAACCTTCGAGCAAAAGTTGAATGCTTTGACGTACTTTATCTTTATCCACTTCCTTCCTCCCTACATTAAATTCTCCCTGTCTTAAAATACTTGCGTGTACCACCACACAAAATGAGAATAGCAGAAAGAACAGAGCATCAGCAAGTCAATCTCCAGTGAAAAAATCCTGAGAGTACAACAGATCCTGTTCAAACTATGAAATTATTCTGTGATATTACGCTGCGACCGGTGTCCAGACAAAATAACTTGATAAAATATTTATCCAGATCAAGAAAAACTTGCCAAATTTTCTGTAATTATTTACAAAGGAGGAGATCTATTTTAGATGAGAAACTTCATTCAGTCCAGGTATTTGCAGGATAGTTCATTTTTGACTACTTCCTCAAAGCTTTTCGGAGGGGTGGGTGAGTGGCTTA
>DTUH01000288.1 GCA_012964265.1 Candidatus Lambdaproteobacteria bacterium | reverse complement strand
ATGATTCTAGAACATCCGTTCGTCTTACACTCGTAAGCATGGTCAATATGCAGATGTCCTTCCTGAGACCGAACTTCGGATACGCGCTCTTCTACCTGAAGAGAGTTGCGTCGCCGGAATTCAGCATTGGCATGATCTGCCGTTCAGCAATTCCATTTCTTTTTCTTCAGGCAGTGGGACTCTTTCTCTTTATTGTGTTTCCTGAACTCATTCTCTGGCTTCCTAGATTGATCTATTATTAATCGCGGATTAACACTCATTCGACATTCACGAGTTTTATCGTGTCATCCCGAAAGTATGTGAGGGATCTTATAAGATATCAGCACATTTTCAGACCTCACCCTTCGGTTGAGATTACATATAACAGTCAATAATATAAGTATCTTACGAGAATTCATGACTCACGGGTACTCAGTTAGCTTGAAGAATATGTGCACCCGAAAACCAAAACAGGTATCCGGATGTTTTTGGAAGAGTGGCTGCAGACAAATGACGAGGTGCTTCCCTGAAGTGTGAACAAGAAAAGTCAGACCAACTGGTCGTATGCCCGAATGGTGAGAAATTCTTCAAACTCTTTTTCTGAGACAAGTGAAGTAAATAAATCTGTTGCCTGATTCATTTTTTCTTCGTCGAAAGCCTGACCGTATGCTTCCCGTATTTTAGCTAGTTCTTCCGGAATCATAGTTTGAACCATCTCGAGTGTGATATTGCGTCCGTCATCCAGTTTTCCTTCGGGATGATGACTCCATTGCCAAACCTGTGATCTGGCAATTTCAGCAGTCGCCGCATCTTCCATCAAATTGAAAATCGCTACTGCACCAGTACCCTTTAACCATGCTGCAATGTACTGAATGCCCACGCTGATATTGTTGCGTAAACCGGATTCAGTTATTTTTCCTCCCGGAATTTTGAAGTCCAGCATCATCTCAGGCGTTACCTGGACATCTTCACGCAGACGGTGTTTCTGATTAACTTTTCCCTCTTCAAAAGCCTGGCTAAAAACATCTGTACAAACCGGTACAAGATCCGGATGTGCGACCCATGAGCCGTCAAATCCGTCCTGTGCTTCGCGTTCCTTGTCTTCTTTAACTTTGGCCAGGGCAACACGGTTTACTTCTGCATCTCGGCGGCTGGGAATGAAGGCTGCCATTCCTCCAATTGCATGCGCACCACGTTTATGACAAGTTTGCACCAATAACTCTGTGTAGGCCCTCATCATGGGTGCAGTCATTGTGACTTGGGCCCGGTCCGGCCAGAGGAATTCTGGTACATGTCGAAACTTTTTGATTGCACTGAACATGTAATCCCAGCGCCCGGCATTGATTCCAGCCATGTGTTCGCGCAACTCATAAAGAATTTCCTCAATTTCAAAAGCGGCCAAAATTGTTTCCAGCAAAACAGTAACCTTGATGGTGCCATGCATTACACCTAATTCCTGCTCCGCAAAAATAAAAACCTCATCCCATAATCTTGCTTCAAGGTGGTTTTCCAATTTTGGCAAATATAAATACGGTCCTGTACCTTTATTTAATGTGCGCTTGATGTTGTGGAACAAATATAGTCCGGCATCCACCAGAGAGCCTGAAGCAACTTCTCCGTCAATCAGGATATGTTTTTCATCCAAATGCCAACCGCGTGGACGTACGATCAGTGTTGCCAATTCGCCTTGATTGAGTCGATATTCCTTTCCTTCAGTGCTGGTAAATTCAAGAGTACGTTCGTAGGCAGCAGAGAGGTTTGCCTGTCCCTGAATTTGATTGAACCAGTTTGGCGTGATCGAGTCCTCCAAGTCGACCATGAAAATTTTTGCGCCGGAATTGAGAGCATTTATCATCATCTTTGCTTCAGCGGGACCTGTAATTTCGCAGCGACGATCCTGCAGATCATCCGGAATGGGGTCCACTTTCCAATTTCCTTTACGGACAGATTCAGTTTCAGGTAAAAAAATTGGGTTTTCGCCGGCAAGAATTTTGTTATGAATTTCTGTTCGCCGTCCCAGCATAGCTTTGCGGGTGTTATTAAATCTTTGGTGTAGCTTGAGCAGAAATTCCTGAGCTTCTTCTGTCAGTATTTCGTCAAATCCCGGATGCATTTTACCAGTAATTGTGATATTTTTCATGAGTTTCCTTATAAACTGTAACTTTTCGAATGGTCAAGAATAGTGGAAAAAAATAAAAGGATCAATAAAATAATTCAGAGTTGCTGTTGTCCTTTAGGATGTGGTTTTGGGTTGAGTTCCAGGGACTTGTGTTATTAGTTTGTATATACGAAAACAGGAGCTAAGCCTAAGCACTTCCAGTAATAAACTCACTGGCAAAGAAAACAGGCTGTATAGAAAGGGGATTAATGAACCATTCAAGATCAATCAAGTGATTAAAAAATCTTACAAAAGCCCAAATCTGCAGTGATTCAAATCTCAATTTCAAGAGCATCACCGGATTTGACGGCCAATTTCACTAAATCTGAAGCCACCGACAAGTCTTGAAGCCCAACTCCAGTGCCATTAAAAAGAGTGATCTCGTCTGCACTCGTTCTCCCGGAATGTTTTCCAGAAATGACAGCACCGATTTCGGTGATCCGTTCTGCTGTCATACTTCCGTCGGCAATAGCGTGTTGGCATTCTCCGATGGTGATGGCTTGCGCAATTTCATCGGTGAAAACAGTTGCTTTGGCGACCAACGCCGCTTCGATTTTCTGCTTGCCTTTGGTGTCGGTTCCCATGCAGGCGATGTGGGTTCCGGCTTTCACTTGAGTTGCTTTTAGGATTGGCGCAAAACTGGAAGTGATTGAAATGATTACATCCGCCTGTGCACCAAGTTCATCAAGACTTACTTCTTCAAACGGTAAACCAAGTTCCACGGCTACAGCTTCAAGACGAGAGAGTTTTTCCGAGTTGCGGTTCCAGCCGAGGATTCGCTCAAATTTTCGTTGCTCGACTGCGGCCCGCAACTGAAAAGCTGATTGATGCCCAGCACCGATCATGCCCAAAATTTTGGCATCTTCGCGGGCGAGGTGTTTGATTGAAACCGACGACGAGGCCGCTGTGCGCATTGCAGTCAAATAATTTCCGCCAACCATTGCTTTTACTTTTCCGCTGTCGGCATCAAAAAGAAAAATGGTGGACTGGTGATTGGTGAGACCTTTGGATTCGTTGCCCGGCCAGTAACCACCAGACTTTAATCCCAAGGACAAACCCACTTTATCAAATCCGGATTTGAAACCGTAAAGTGCGTCTGCGTAACCGATATTTTCGCGGATTACCGGAAAATTGTAAGCATCTCCATTCGACATGGCGGCAAAAACAGCCTCGACTGCCTTGAAAGAAGTTGTGCGGTCGATTAAATTTGGAATGACTTTTTCGGGAACAATGATCATGATATTTTTCTGTTAAGTTTTAATAAGCCTTACCGCGCGCCGAAATGGGCCACAAAACTTCGACTTTTCCGCCTCGCACACCGACATACCAATCGTGAACATTGGCAGTTGGGTCGCAATGTCCAGGAACCAATTTTAATTTTTCATTGATTTTCAGCACACCGTTTGGGTCGGAAATCACGCCGTGTTCGTCTGAACATTTGATGTATTCCACATCTTTGCGCCCAAAAATATAAGGCAATCCGCTGTCCACCGATTGCGCTTTTAATCCGGCATCGCAAATCGCTTTGTCGCTTTTGGAGTGGCTCATCACCGAAGTCAAAATGAACATTGAGTTTTCAAACTCAGAAATCGGTTTTCCGTTTTCGTCATTGATAGTTTGGTAATCGGCATCCATGAAGGCATAGGAACCGCATTGCAATTCGTTGTAGACTCCGGAAGTGCCTTCAAAATAATAGCTTCCGGTTCCGGCACCGCCGACAATATCGCATTCCAAGCCTTCGGCTTTCAGCATTTCTACGGATTGCGAAACCATTTCTACGGCAATCTCTATTTTGGCTTTGCGGTCGTTGTAATCTTTCATGTGCTGCATTGCGCCTTGATAGGCCTGAATTCCGGAAAATTTCAAATTCGGCGCGGCTTCAATCGCCTTGGCAATCTCGACAACCGGCTGTCCTGCCGCAACTCCGCAACGTCCTGCGCCGCAATCAATTTCCACCAAACATTCGATAGTCGTCCCGTGTTTCACTGCGGCGGCAGAAATATCTGCAACATTTTCAACAGCATCCACACAAACAATCGTGCGCGCCCCCAACTTGGGAATGCGTGCCAGACGGTCAATTTTTGCGGCATCACGGACTTGGTTGGAAACCAGTACATCCGTGATTCCGCCGCGAGCAAAAACTTCCGCTTCAGAAACTTTTTGACAGCAAACTCCGCAAGAGCCACCGAGTTCTTTTTGCAATTTGGCAATGTCCACTGATTTGTGCATTTTTCCATGAATCCGATGGCGCACACCCATATCTTTGGCAAATCCGGCCATAGTTTTGATGTTGCGTTCGAGTGCGTCCAGATCAATCACCAGACACGGAGTTTGGATGTCCGCCTCGTCCATTCCAGGCAGAGCCGGAACATCATAACCAACTTCTAAATTTTCATAATCAACTGTATTCATTTTACTTCTCTAATTTAAAATTTAAGAATTCATCCACGGCAATTTACTCAAATCAACATTGCCTCCGGTAATAATCACACCGACTCGTTTTCCTGCAAATGTGTTTTTGTTTTTAAGAATGGTCGCTAACGGCACTGCGCTGGACGGCTCCATGACGATTTTCATACGCTGCCAAATCAATTTCATGGCCTCAATAATTTCCTCTTCTGTGGCCAGCAGAATATCTTCAACATGGTTGGAAACAAAATGCCATGTCAAATCTTTGAGCGGAACTTTCAAACCATCGGCCACTGTTTCGGGAGCATCATCGGCGATGATGTGTCCGGCCTTAAAAGAACGGTAAGCGTCATCGGCATTTTTCGGTTCTGCCGCATAAATTTTTGTCTCCGGAGCAACATTAGACAAGGCCAAACAAGTTCCGGAAACCATCCCGCCTCCGCCAATCGGAGCAATCACTGCATCTAAATTTCCGGCTTGTTCCAGCAATTCCAATGAACAAGTTGCTTGTCCGGCAATCACACGCGGGTCATTGTACGGATGCACAAAATCTGCTCCGGATTCCGCCACAACTTTGGCAAACGTTTCTTCACGCGATGAAGTGCTGGGTTCACATTCGACAATCGTTCCGCCGTATCCACGCACTGCCGCTTTTTTTGCTTCCGGAGCGGTGTGCGGCATGACGACAGTTACCGGTATACCACGTCGAGCTGCGGCATAAGCCAACGACAAAGCATGATTTCCGGAAGAATGAGTGGCCACGCCTTTCACGGCCATTTCTTCACTCAAACCGAATACCGCATTCGATGCCCCACGTACTTTGAAGGCTCCAGCTTTCTGGAAATTTTCACATTTGAAAAACAATTCCGCCCCACTTAATTCATTCATAAATGAACTGCTCAAAACCGGAGTTTTGTGGATGTACGGCGAGATTCGTTTTTGCGCTATTTTGACATCGTCAAATGTTGGAATGTCCATTTTTATCTCCTTTTATTTTGCAGAATTGTGATAAAATTCTTGAGCGGCAGCAACTCCGGAACCTAAGGCAACCGGAAAACCTAAATCGACCATTGCCATTTCTGTTGTGGCAATTCCGGACAAAGCCATCACATCCGTAAGACTTCCTAAATGTCCGATACGAAACACTTTTCCGGCAACTTTCCCCAAACCTCCGCCAAAAGAGACACCGTATTTTTTGGCGGCGTGATTGACCAATTACGTGCCGTCATAACCTTTCGGAACCACAATGGCCGTTACCGTATCGGAATAAATTTCTTTGCGCACGGCACACATTTTCAGACCCCAAGCCAGCACGGCTTGACGCATTCCTTCCGCCAAACGGTGATGACGGGCAAAAACATTTTCAAGTCCTTCCTCCAACAACATTTCCGTTGATTTTCGCAAGCCGTTCAACATTCCGACAATCGGAGTATAGGGATAACCTCCGGAAGCAAGGTGTTTCAGCATGTCACGCAAATCAAAATAAAAGCGTGGTAAAGTTGCTTTTTCCATTGCGGCAATTGCTTTTTGGCTGATGCCTAAAATCGATAATCCGGCTGGCAACATGAAACCTTTTTGCGAGCCGGCAACGGCAATGTCGATGCCCCATTCATCCATGCGAAAATCCATTGAGGCGATGGAACTCACGCAGTCCACCAAAAGCAGGGCCGGATGCCCTACCGCATCGAGAGCTTTGCGGACTGCGGAAACATCGCTCAAAACCCCGGTGGCTGTTTCGTTGTGTGTAACAAGAACTGCTTTGATTTCGTGTTCTGTGTCGGCTTTGAGGGCTTCCGCATAAGCAGAAATCGGACAGGATTCGCCCCACTCAACGGCAAATATTTGCATTTCGAGTCCGTGCCGTTTGCACATCTCAATCCACTTTTGCGAAAACATTCCTTGTTCGGCTGCCAAAACTTTGTCGCCTGCGGAAAGTGTATTGCTGATTGCGGCTTCCCAAGCTCCAGTTCCGGAAGATGAAAAAACAACTACTTCGCCGGTTTCCGTTTGCAAAATTTTTTTCAAACCTGCAAGCACAGGATTCAGGATTTCCGGAAACTTTGCTGAACGGTGGTCCATTATGCCGATGTCGCAGGCCTTGCGAATCACATCAGGAATGTTGGTTGGCCCGGGAATAAATACAGGATTTTGCTCATGCATGATAGTTTTCCAACTGGAGGAATTTGTCATTATTTGTGTGCATGCCAACTTGCTATGCAATTGTTGAAAACAATCTAAAACATGGAGACAGTTTCCAGAATAAAGTAATTGGTTTCATAAGCCACCTTTTTATCTTTAGTATTCATCTGGCAAGCAGTTCAAAGGATTTATATTAGCCTGTTGTTTCATATTGATTGAAAATTAGAAATTAGTATTACACGTAAAAATAAATTTGTCAAGTAGTAAAGAGGCCTTACCAATTATATATTAATCTAAACCTGAATGATGAAAATTTATACTAATGTATTTTGTTCTTATGTTTGGACGTTTAAATAAAATAATGAAAATTTAAGCAAATCAAATCATTTATGTCA
>DTUH01000287.1:3936-7092 GCA_012964265.1 Candidatus Lambdaproteobacteria bacterium | reverse complement strand
AAACTCCACCCATTTGTGCAACCAGCCATTTTTCGTTCCAGACCAAACGGAACAATCCAGTGTTCTTAATCAGGAAACGTGTTGGTGAGCCTACAGAAAGTCCAAGTGTGTGCTTAATTAAAACCCGCACAACACCACCATGTGTCACCAACACAACACGCTGATCCGGTTGCATGAGACGAATTTCTTCAATGAACTCCAAAGCACGATCCAGAAGCTGCTGTGTGCTTTCACCTTCATCAATTACATAATTTGAGCCTGCTGTTTTAAAAAGACGGAAGATCTCGGGATGACGCTCCTTCGCTTCTTCTGTAGTTAAGCCCTCAAAAACGCCAAGATTTTTCTCACGCAGACGCTGATCAATTTTCAGAGTATGTCCCGAATACTTCGTTATTGCCTCAGCCGTTTGCCGAGCGCGCAGAGAATCGCTGGAGTAAATATGATCAAAGGACACATTTTTCATCCATTGACCCAGTGACTCAATTTGTGCCCTGCCCTCTTCAGAAAGATCGCTGTTAGAATGTCCCTGCATTCGCTGCTGGGAATTCCACACAGTCTCACCGTGGCGTATTAAAATTAATTCAGTTTCTTTCATAAATTTCTTCTTTGATTTATATTCGTTAACATCCCTACTACAAGTAACCTACGGAGCCAAGTAGTGTTTTTAGTGCGTCTGCTTCCGCACTATTCATTTATAAAACTGTTGAGATAAAAGGAGGAAACGGGACAAACTATAAGAGGAACTTAAGCACTATTCTCATCGTTCGGGTTATCATGCAATTCGAGTAGTCTCCGCATTTCATCGAGCAAAGTTTGCTTGAACTCAGAACGCTGTAAACCTATTTGCAATGCGGAAGTCAGAAACCCCAGCGGATCTCCCAAATCATATCGGGTTCCCTCAAATTGTACGGCGGACACGTGTCCCTGTGCCGCCATGTGGTTGATGGCTTCCGTTTGAGTAAATTCACTTTTTGAAGAGTGACTTTTGTCACTTGTCCTCAGTGCATCGAAAAGTTCCGGTGTGTAGAGATAACGTCCGAAAGAAACAAAGCGGCTGGGAGCAGTGCCGTGTTTCGGTTTCTCCACCATTTTTTTGACCTGCATAATTTCCCCGGAGTCTTCCGGATCAATCACTCCGTAGCGCCATAATTGATCTTCTGGTAATTTCTGGACACTTAAAACCGTGTTTCCGGTTTTTTCCCAGGTTTCAATCAGTTGTTTGGAAAGAGGTTTTTCACCCAAAACAATATCGTCCGGATAGGCCACCACAAACGGTTCATTATCCACAAACGGTTCAACCAGCATCAGCGCGTTTCCTGTGCCCATCATATGCTGTTGACGCAGCGTGAAAATATTTGCTTCAATTGGTTTTATTACTTCCAGTTTTTCGAATTCATTGGACTGTGAAAATGCTGACGACAACTCAACTTCACGATCAAAATAATCCTCCATTACTTTTTTTCTGCGTGATGAGACAAGCAAAATATCATTAATTCCTGAATCAACCATTTCCTGCACAATGAAATCAATGGCCGGACGATCAATCAGCGGAAACATTTCTTTGGGAATTGTTTTTGAAGCAGGCAAAAAACGGGTCGCGTATCCAGCGGCTAAAATGACACCTTTCATAGGTAGTTTTTAGTAATCAGTTTTTAGTTTTTTTTAATCAGTTTTGATAGTTTTCATCAGCAATGATGGTTTAGTAATAAACCTGAAACTCTCAATTTGTCATTTCGACCAAAGGGAGAAATCTCAATGAGAAAAGTCTAGTTGATTCTCCAAGATTTCTCGTTTCACTCGAAATGACACAGTTTTAGAACTTTTGACAAATTCATCAGTAATAACATCTCAATTAGTTAGTGCCAATAAGTTAATTGCTTCATCTTCGTCAATCACTGCAACCTCAAGTTTTTCAGCCTTTTCCAACTTCGAACCCGCATTTTCTCCGGCAAGCACGAAGTCGGTTTTCTTGGAAACGCTGCCGGTAACGTATGCCCCAGCCTGCAACAGACGCTTTTTCCAGACATCCCGGGGCTCCGAAAGTGTTCCGGTCAAGACAACAATTTTTCCGGTGAATGGAGACTCAACAATTTTCAGAATTTGTTCTTCCGCAGGAGAAACACCTCGTTCGAGAAAATCCGCAATTAGTTGACGCTGTTCCGGATTCTGGAAAAAGTCAAAAATGCTTTCCGCAATCACCGGACCAATTTCCTCCACCATCTCCAGTTCTTCAGGAGAGGATGACATCAAGCTCTCCAGACTACCAAAATTCAGGGCCAAGATGCGAGCTGTTTTTTCTCCAACATTTGTGATGCCGAGAGCATGTACGAATTGACCCAATTCACATTGTTTTGATTTTTCGATGCTGGCCAGAACGTTTTCTGCGGATTTATCACCCATGCGTTCCAGTGCGGACAAGTCTTCATGTCTCAGCAAATATAAGTCTGCGGCACTTCGAAGCATATTTTTATTCAGCAGTTGTTCAATCAGGACTGGACCAATTGTGTCAATATCCATTGCCCTGCGCGAAACGAAGTGTAAAATTTGCTCCTTTTGCTGTGACGGACATTGCTGATTTGGGCAACGCCATTCCACCTCTCCTTCAGGACGTACGGCAGGTGTGCTGCAGGAAGGACAGCAAAGCGGCGGTTCGATTTTTTGAGCATTTGCGGAACGTAATGTCGGATCGACTGCGACAATTTTTGGAATTATTTCACCGCCCTTTTCCAGAGTCACATGATCTCCCAGATGCAGGTTTAAACGCTCAACCTGATCATAGTTGTGTAAAGTCGCTCGTGAAACTGTGGTATTGTTCAGTTCAACAGGATCAAGAATGGCGACAGGTGTTAAAATACCGGTACGTCCCACCCCGACCTCTATTTCCCTCAGCACAGTAGCAGCCTGTTCCGCGATAAATTTAAAAGCAGTCGCCCAGCGTGGTGATTTTGCAGTGAAACCAAGCTGCCTTTGCTGTTTTAGTGAATTAACCTTGAGGACAATTCCATCTATGTCATAAGGCAGTTCGTCCTTGCGTTCTTCCCAGTAGCGGCAATATTCGAGCACCTCTTCTATTGAACCAATTTTTTTTGTTTCCGGATTTACCGGAAATTTATGTTGACGCAGAAATTCCAAATTTCCTGCATGAGTTTCCTCAGG
>DTUH01000287.1:0-3926 GCA_012964265.1 Candidatus Lambdaproteobacteria bacterium | reverse complement strand
TGCACCCTCAGCAATCGTGTAAATAAAAACAGCTAATCGGCGGCGGCGTGTTTCGGTGCTGTCCAAAAGCCGTAAAGATCCTGCGGCGGCGTTTCTTGGATTTTTAAAAGGCGGTTCACCGGTATTTATACGCTTCTGATTGAAAGCATCAAAATATTTCCGGGGCAAATAAACTTCACCCCGTATCTCCAAATCAAGTCCATCTTTAATCTTCAAAGGCAGGCAGCTGATTGTTTTGATATTTGGCGTAATTTCCTCACCTTCGTTGCCATCACCACGAGTTACACCTGTACTTAAAATTCCATTTCTGTAAATAACAGAAACTGCAACTCCATCAATTTTTAATTCACAAACATATTCCGGATTCTGTCCTCCCAGCAGTTTTTTGACACCGGCTGCCCATCTGTCAAGTTCATCCAATGAATATACATTTCCCAAACTGAGCATCGGAACCAGGTGTTTTCTACTTGGAAAAAAAGAGTGCGGTTCACCTGTAATCCGCAAAGTAGGAGAATCGTCCAATCTCAACTCAGGATACTGATTTTCCAGCGCTTTCAATTCTAATACCAGTGCATCATAAGCTTCGTCATCACACCTGTTTCCTTTTTCATCTGAGCTATCTAGGCAATAATACGAAAAATTACACTGATGAATCAAGGCACTAAGTTCACGAATCCGTGCTTGAGTTGTTGAACCGGAAGGCATATTTTAGCAGTAAACGAATGCAGAATATTTTGAAAGAGCAATCCCTTTTTGCATGGCGGCTTAAGATGTACACTACACTATATAAACTCAGTAGTGAAAGTTCCATTCATTTCTAAATGAGCCAGGTCAACAAGTGAATTTATTTGAACATACACACGAAAAACAAATCCGTAAAGAAGCACCTTTGGCAGACCGTATGCGTCCACGGACGATTGAAGAGTTTGTCGGTCAAAGTCACATTTTGGCTCCCGGACGTCTTTTGCGCCGTGCGATTCAGGCCGATCAATTGTCGAGCCTGATTTTTTATGGTCCACCTGGAACCGGAAAAACTACACTTGCCCGTATTATCGCAAATACAACTCAAGCAGAATTTCTTTCAATTAACGCCGTATTGTCAGGAATTGCTGATATACGCAAGTGCATTGAAACCGCAAAAAAAGTGCGTACCGAGCAACAACGACGTGCAGTGTTGTTTGTGGACGAAGTACATCGCTTCAACAAAGCGCAGCAGGACGCTCTCCTGCCACATGTGGAAAACGGCACTGTAATCTTGATCGGTGCAACTACCGAAAATCCGTATTTTGAGGTCAACAAAGCACTCGTCAGCCGCTCCCGAATTTTTCAACTTCAATCCCTGGAATTAAACGAAGTTGAAGAAATCATCGATCAGGCGCTGGCGGATTCGGAACGCGGATTTGGTGATAAAAAAGTAGTCATCGCAGCCAATGCACGTCAACACCTTGCGCATGTTTCCGGAGGTGACGCCAGAGCCGCTTTGAATGCACTGGAACTCGCAGTCCTGACGAGTGAAACTGATGCTGAGGATTTTCTGAACATCACCCTGGAAATTGCGGAAGAATCAATTCAGCAGCGCGCAGTGCTTTATGACAAAGACGGAGACGCACATTTTGACACTATTTCCGCTTTTATCAAATCGATGCGTGGATCTGATCCGGATGCCGCACTTTTCTGGATGGCAAAAATGATTGAAGCAGGCGAAGATCCGCGCTTCATTTTCCGGAGGATGCTGATTTTTGCCGGAGAAGATGTCGGAATGGCTGATCCGCAAGCTTTGGGAGTGGTATCGTCCGCGGCTCAGGCTTTCGATTACGTGGGCATGCCTGAAGGTCGTTATCACCTTGCACAAGCCTGTTTGTATTTGAGCACTGCACCAAAAAGTAATTCCGCGTTTGCCTTTTTTGACGCAATTTCCGCGGTGCGCGCTGAACAGGCCGATGAGGTTCCGGACACGCTCAAAGACGCTAACCGTGACGGCAAAGCTTTTGGACACGGAGAAGGATATCTTTATCCTCACGCCTACCGTGATCACTGGGTGGCTCAACAGTATCTTCCGGATGTTTTGCAGGGCAGAATTTTTTATCAGCCTTCAGCACAAGGTTATGAAGCATCCATTCAGGAAAATGTAGCACGGCATCGAGAAGCGCAGCTGGCTGCGTTTCTATCGCAAACTGTCCCTGAACAATCCGGAAGCTCGAATTATTGGGAAGCCAGAACCCTGGACAATTCCGGAGAATTACTCAATGATGTCCGTAATCGTTTGACGGAATGGAGTAAGCTCTCCCGCAATACGCTGGCGCTGGTTCTCAATGCAGGTGACGGTTTGCTTCTTGGTGAGTTTCTAAGACAAATTTCTGAAGAAACTGTCTATGCGCTAGTTAATTCTAAACAAGAAAAACAAATACTTAACGGTTTTTTCACAAATCCGTCATCGGGAATAAAACCGAAAATCGCTCATGACGTTTCCACAAATCCGGAATCATTTGAGATCGCAGATTTGCGTTTTGAGCGAATTGTCGGCCGCAATGTTTTGCAGAAACACGTTGACAAATCAGGTTTTCTTGAAACTCTAAAACCCTGGATTTCAGCGGAAGGAGTTCTCGTTTTTGGTGAGACCGTTCCCGCTCTGGGGCAGCGTCTTTCAGATTTAATTCCGGAAAAATTGTTGAAACCCGAATTGCGAAAATCGCTTAAAGCTGCCGAAGAAGAAATTTATCATGATGCAGAAAACTCACGCAGCAACTGGACGCCATCCTCACTGCTTACCGAATTGGAATCAGCGAACTGGAACATCAAACGCTGGCAGGTTAAAGAGTTCAGTACACCGACTATGATTCATTCAACGCAAATCAAAACGTGGTTTGCAATGCAAGCTGACAGTCCTCATTCCAGTTACGGACAACGTTTGTCAACGCATTTTTCACCGGAACAACTGCATGATTTGCATGAGACTTTCCGGAGTGAAGTTGCCGGAAACGTAGTGAAGTGGAGCAGTGTCTACCTGTTCATGGAATTGTGCAAAAAAACAGATAATGACTCTTAAGTTGAAAATACTCAAAATATTATTCAACTGCGCAATACCGCTATTCCTGCTGACACTGGCCGGCTGCGCTGCTGAACCTCAGTACATTATTTTCAAAACAGGAGTTCGTGATCAGTTAAAGCAACGGGCAGTCAAACATTGTTTTGGTGATTTTGAGGTTTTGGAGGAAGAAGAGTTTGGACCGTACACACGTGTCCGCCTGGAATGTCTTGAATAATATTTTATGCACCAAGTAACAACCACAACTGCTTTATTTTCATCGAAAATTATTTGAGATTCCGGTCTTATTAAAAGTCTTTCCGGGAAGCTTTAAAATAAAACCTGTTTGTAGCTCGCCACATAAAATAATGTGCTTTCTGCTCATCGCTTTCTTGTATCTTAAGATTATTTGTCAGTGGTACGTTCCCAAAGGAACTCGGCAATATGCTGGTGACTTGTGGAAATTCCGGAATGTTTCATTGCACCGGAAATATTCAACAGACAACCACTATCACCGCCGATTAAACGACTTGCCCCGGTTTTTGAAATATCATCAACCTTGTCTTTTACCATCGCTGCGGAAATGTGCTGTTCTTTGATTGCGAATGTCCCGCCAAATCCGCAGCATTCATCTTCCCTCTCAAGTTTCAGTAATTCGACGTTTTTCAACTGATGCAATAAATCCTTCGGTTCAGTGTCAATCCCCATTTCCCGCTTTGCATGACAGGAAGTATGCCAGGTCACTTTTACCGGCTCACCGAGATCTTCAAGTTTTATTTTAAGTACATGTACCAAAAATTCAGTTAATTCAAAAATGCGTTCTGCCACAGATTCTGCCTCAGTTTGCAGGTCATCATTTTTAAATAGTTCAGCATAATGCTTACGGATCATTGCACCGCAT
>DTUH01000286.1 GCA_012964265.1 Candidatus Lambdaproteobacteria bacterium | reverse complement strand
CAAAAGTCGCTGGTACGGAAATGGGAGTAACGGAACCGGAAGCGACCTTTTCCGCCTGTTTCGGGGCAGCATTTATGGTTTGGCATCCAAGCAAATATGCAGAACTGTTAGCTAAACGTATTGAACAAAACGGAACTTCAGTTTGGTTAGTGAACACAGGCTGGAGTGGCGGTGGATATGGAGAAGGTGAGCGTATGTCACTCAAATACACCCGCTCAATTATTGACTCAATACTTGATGGAACAATGAAAAGCGCACCTACGATTCACAATGATTTGTTTGGTTTTGATGTTCCAACTGAATGTCCAAAAGTTCCAGGTGAAATTATGAAACCACGCAATACCTGGTCTGACGGGAACGCCTATGATGAAGCAGCCTTAAGGCTGGCAAAGATGTTTCAGGAAAACTTCAAACAATTTGAAGAAGGTTCCAGTGAGGAAATTATTAAGGCAGGACCTACGGTTTCCTAATATTCAGACCTCTCTTCCTTAAGTTGCCGTGGTCGTCACAGCGTTCCGCATTCCTTAATGTGAATTTTCTAATTGTCAAATGAACAGTTGGTTTGTCTGCTGTAAGCTTTAAATTATTTTGATCATCCTTATATTTGAAAACTAAACAGGTATGATAAATAAATTGCGTCAGGCAATGATCAAACAAGAATTAGATATGCTGATTGTTGTTTCAGGAGATGAGCACCTCAACGAATACCTTCCTGCACAGAATTGGCGTTTGAAAGCTTCAACTAAATCAGGAAGTTCTGAGGGTTTTTCCGGATCAGCCGGAACAGCGATTTTTTGTGTTGATGGACGTTCACAGCTTTTTGTTGATTCACGTTACCATTTGCAGGCAGAGCAAACTTGTGCAGAAAATTTTGATATTCAGAAGCTGGGCAATGAAGGTGTTCTTGAACCACAAAAATGGATTGCTGCTCATTCAGAAAAAACATTAAAAGTTGGAGCCGATCCATTTGTAATGAGTCCAAAAGAATGGCGACGCTTTGTAAATGCTATTGGCAAATTCGGACACACTTTGCTTTCGACCACTCCAAATTTGGTGGACTCCGTTTGGGATAATCGTCCAAATCCACCTAAAAAAGAGATTTATCCTCTCCCCCTAAAATACACAGGAAAGGACAGTGAAAGCAAATTGCACGATATCAGGAAGGAAATTAGTGCAGCCGGAACAGTGTCTGATTCAACACCGGATGTTTTGCTGCTTACCATGCTTGATGAAATTGCCTGGCTTACAAATTTGCGTGGCAGTGATATTGAATACAATCCGGTTTTTGAAGCATATGCGGCAATTTTTCAGGATAGAGCGATTTGCTTTTGTCATCATCCGGAAGCAAATTTAAGCGAGTATTGCCCGGGATGGGAGTTCCGGCCTTATGCTGATTACCTCGGCTTTTTAGAAAAACTTGCGGAAAAGGAATCCGTCAAAGTCTGGCTGGATCCTTCAACCATCACGATGGGTACCCGTTTGGCTTTTGCCGATTATCAAGTTTATGAACAAGAGAGTCCA
>DTUH01000285.1 GCA_012964265.1 Candidatus Lambdaproteobacteria bacterium | reverse complement strand
GCCATTTCGACAGCATGTAGAAATCTAAATGATATTAGTGTGGCAGCTTATGCAAGATTTCTCGCTTCACTCGAAATGACACGGTTTTAGACCTTTTAACAGATTCATCTTTAAAAACTCAAAAACACATTGAAATTGATAAAAAATGCAAAACACAAAAATAAATAATCGAATCCGTAATTTAGCCATCATTGCCCATGTTGATCATGGAAAAACGACACTCGTTGATCAAATGTTCCGGCAAAGCGGACTCTTCCGTGAAAATCAGTTTGTAGATGAACGCATCATGGACAGCATGGATTTGGAACGCGAGCGGGGAATCACCATTGCCGCGAAAAACTGCTCCGTAACCTGGAATGAAACTAAAATCAATATCCTTGACACTCCCGGTCACGCTGATTTTGGTGGAGAAGTGGAGCGTGCCCTGATGATGGTCGATGGCGCGATTCTGCTGGTTGATGCCTCTGAAGGACCTTTGCCTCAAACACGGTTTGTGCTGAAAAAAGCCCTTGAAGGCCAGAAAAAGGTTTTGGTTGTGATCAATAAAATTGATCGACAGGACGCGCGTGTCGCAGAAGTTATGGATGAAATATATGATCTGTTCATTGACCTTGACGCAACTGAGGATCAGTTGGAGTTTCCGGTACTGTATGCAATCGGCAGGGATGGAATTGCCAAACATGAATTGGAGGACAAGTCTGTAAATTTGAATCCGCTTTTTGAAACAATTTTGAATGAACTGCCTGCACCAAAACATTCCCTTGAAGAACCTTTCCAGATGCTCGTGGCAGATTTGGATTTTTCAGATTATTTGGGGAAACTGGCCATTGGCCGCGTTGCAAACGGGACTGTTAAAAAAAATGAACAGTTGGTTTGTATCGGCGAAAGCGGCAGGGAAATTGCGTTGCGGGCCAGCAAAGTCCAAGTTTATGAAGGCTTTACAATGGCAGAAGCGGAACAAATCGAACCCGGTGAAATTATGATTCTGGCAGGAATCGAAAACGTCCGCATCGGAGATACGATCTGTACAAAGGAACAGCCCAAAGCATTGAAACGAATCTCGGTTGATGAACCCACCATCTCCATGTTTTTCTACACCAATACTTCCCCCTTTGCCGGTCAGGAGGGAAAACTTGTTCAGCCGAATAAAATAAAGGATCGTCTCTACAAAGAAACCCTTACAAATGTTTCACTGCAGTTTGAAGAGACACAGGAATCGGACCGCTTCCTGGTTAAAGGCCGGGGAGAGCTGCAAATGGCGGTGCTCATTGAAACAATGCGTCGGGAAGGTTTCGAGCTGGCTGTAGGCCGTCCGGAGGTAATTTTTAAAGAAGAGAACGGAGAGCGCTTGGAACCTATTGAACATGTTTACGTGGATTGCGAAGAAGGCTTTTTGGGCATTGTTTCCGAAAAACTTTCACAACGCAAAGGCCGCATGATCAACCTGGTAAATCACGGAGCAGGACGGGTTCAAGTCCAATTTAACATACCATCACGTGGATTAATCGGTTACCGCAACGAGTTTTTGACAGATACC
>DTUH01000284.1 GCA_012964265.1 Candidatus Lambdaproteobacteria bacterium | reverse complement strand
CGCCATCGCTAAAGCCATTACTTTGCTGGAAAGCACTCGTCCGGAATCGTTTGAGCAGGGACAGGAATTGCTCGAATCGCTTTTACCGCATGCTGGACAAGCTTTGCGCATCGGAATTACCGGAGTTCCGGGAGTCGGAAAAAGCACTTTCATTGAAGCTTTTGGACTTTTTTTAATTGAGCATGGACATCGCGTTGCCGTGCTTGCCGTCGATCCAAGCAGTCAGCTTACCGGCGGAAGCATCATGGGTGACAAAACACGCATGAACGAACTTGCACAGCATCCGGACGCGTTTATTCGGCCGTCTCCGTCTTCCGGAATTCTGGGAGGCGTTTCCAGAAAAACCCGTGAAACGATGTTGATTTGCGAAGCGGCAGGTTTCGATGTAGTTATTGTGGAAACCGTCGGTGTCGGTCAGTCTGAAACTCTGGTGGACTCAATGGTGGATTTGTTTTTACTGCTGATGCTGCCAAATGCCGGTGATGAATTGCAGGGTATTAAAAAGGGGGTTTTGGAACTGGCAGATTTGGTCGTGATCAACAAGTCCGATGGTGAACAGGAAACTTTTGCAAAGACCGCTCAGTCAGAATACCGGAAAGCACTGCATTTGTTGCCCTCCACAAAAACTTCCTGGACTCCGCAGATTTTGCGCTGCAGTTCTCTTGAAAAACGGGGAATGGACAAAATTTGGGATTCAGTTAAAAGTTTCAGGAAAGAACTCCAGAATTCCGGAGAGTGGAAAAAGCAGCGGCAGACACAAACAGGGAAATGGATGTGGTCACTGGTGGAAGAAGGTTTGCTGACAAATTTCCGGAATGATCCTAATATTCAAAAACAAATTCCGGAACTGGAAAAAGCCGTTAACTCCGGAAAAATGCTGCCCACCACTGCCGCCAGGAAAATGCTTGATACATGGATCCCTGGAACTAAAAACTCCTGACTAAACCTTTTTAATCCCCACAAAAATCTTGACTCGCATATCAACAATTATTGAGTCACTTTTCATTATGATCAAGTTCATTTTCTGTTAGTATTCTTCCATTATTACTTTTAGACGCTTGAGAATTGATTTTATTTTTCCTGCTTTAATCATCGATCCAAAGTGTCCATCACAAAATCTCTCACCACGAATACAAAACGTTAACATGGTCTTTATTTCTTGAAGTGATGCCTTCGCTATGTTTTGCTCGCTTTTCAGCATTTTTGAAGACTCCTTAGGATCATACTGTCGATCAAACCAAAACTCTTGAGAGGCTGCACCAATGAAGTTATCCACCTCTTTTTCATACTCCAACCCTGGCCAATAAGACACTCCATCTTCATTTTTTCCAACACCTAATTTCTTTACAGGAATAAAATCCTTCGCATAAAGCAGAGGAAGGAACTGGACAAGTTCATCAATTTCTTTTTTGGTTGGTAACCACGATTCCATATTTATTATTTAGGTTTCACTGAAAATATTTTTCTTTTGTCATCCCGGACTTAATCCGGAATCCAGATTTCAAATCAAGTTGAGTATTAGAATTGAGACAGTTCCCTGGATGATCTACGCTGTGCTTCGCCCAAAATGACAAAGGAGAAATTTTTATAATTATAACAACCATTTTTCTCAAGAAGTAATTTTCATGGACGAAGAACATAAATAACAGAAGTAAAAGGCTTATGTGCTTTTTAAGTTTTAACCCTTGCAGTTTACATCAAGAATCAAACAGTTACTCACTGATATTATTTAATGATGTTATTTTTCAGGAAGCCCTAAATAATGGGTTTTTTCTTTTGAGCAAAGTAAACGCATAACAATGAAATATCTGAAAAATTCGCCAAAAGAGTGAAGTGGGCCCCAAGTCAAGGACAGTTTCTCTTTTGAGTTAAGGTGTATTATTGTTTGTATTTCAGTTCATTAATCATTCTTCCAATTCCTTTTTGACATTTTTGCCAAGATAGTTCTTTTTTGAGATAACGCTTCTACCAAGCTCTTTTTCTGCTCCTTTCCTGGCATCTCACGCAACTTTACCTCCACGCTTGGCAACACCCTTGTTTTCATCAAAAGTATCCGGTTCTTCTTCTTTGGAAATTTCAGTTGTCATCCTCTCACCAAGCATTGTAAAAATCAGTTCCAGATCATCCATGTGGTCACGCAGATTAGCTTTTGATTTTTCCGGTAAATTTTTATGGTTTTTATATTCGCTTGGTGTTATTCCAAAAGTTGCTTTTGAGATTTCTGCGGTTAAAATGGCAAAATCCCGTTGCTCCTCCATCCCCCGTTCTTTCCACTCATCAGTCAAATTCTGACGTATGGCAATTCCACGCATTCGCTTATCAATCCAGTCCTTTGGATAACCCTTCTTCTCGTAAATTTCCTTCATCCTGGCTTGTGCCAGTTCCGGGTTTTCAATCTCATCAAGCCGCTCTTTTCCGACTTGAGAAAGCCATTGTTTAAAAGGTTCGGCTTTTTTAGATGGAATGGACTGAATAAGCCGGAAAGCCGATTTAGTATTTACACAGTCTGTTTTATAATGTTTCCCGTCTTTAGAGGGCAATTTCAGTTGTACCCAAATTGGGGACAACTGAAGCTTGATAAACTCTCTATCTTCGACCTTTCCCCAATATTGTCTTGGCGTAGGGCTATCGGTTAATGCGGCTATAATATCCACCACAGAATAATACCATTCTTCTTCGTGTCATATTCTCCGGATGTCTTTTGATTGAAATACAACTAATTTATTTTGGATACTATCCATGTCAGACAATTTCTTTTTTCAGCAATACAAAAACATTAAACTGTCTATCAACTTTCTAAGGTTGAAATTCGATTTTTCCTATCATTTTACCTGTCCATTATACCATTAATCAGGATGATTTGCTGTATCATTTAATACAGATTCAACAACATTTACTGAGATAATCCATTCATTTTTATACCAAAGACGGCGAATTTTCGTTGCTTTAGAAAGTTGTTAATCTGTTTTCCGGAAGCGGTTTGTCAGCATTTTTCCGAGTCCCAGGATGATTGTGTAATACAGAATAAATTGCGGTGGTCCCCAGTCTAAAGTCAGAGGAAACGATGCCCAGTTTCCCCATTGATGTAGAAATTCAAGTACCGAAAACCAACCTTGTACAACCAGTTCAGTCAGTGCAAATATGCTGTTTTCCAGAAATCCGAAAGGCGGATTTCCCAAAGACAATGCGCTGACTAAAAGGGCCAGCAGGCAGGAGGGCAGGACAAAGAGCCCCAGCAGTAGAACCATAACCAGGTTGAGCCAGAATGTTTCCATTGACAGACGGCCAAAAATGCTGGCGACAACCGGCCAGGTACCGAGCATGACTGCTGTAGTGATGGCGATACTGATTAAGCCGTACTTAACAAGACGTTTCAAAATACTGTCTTTTTCATGGGCCTGCGGATATAGTGGAAGAAACCATAAAATAAATAAGACGGCAATAAAGGAGAGCTGAAATGAAACTTCATATATAACTGCAGGATTGAGAAAAATGAAGAAAAAAGCTGTGGCAAAAAGGGCATACAAAGGCTGGTGAACTTGTCCTAGTAAGCGTCCTGCTACAAGTAAACTCAACATAAAAACCGCACGGGAAGCGGGTGTTGGCATGCCAATCAACAACAGATAGAGCCAAATTCCTGTCAAAGATATTAGCTGTGAGATTTCATAAAATCGTGGATGCTCTAAAAAACGATTTGATAAACGACCCAGCCAGCGTACAAGTACCAGAATAATTCCATAGATTAAACCAATGTGCAGACCGCTGATGGCCAGGAGGTGTGCCATTCCGGTTTCCTGAAAAATCTTGGCAGTGGAACGCGAACCGTATGAACGCCTGGCTAAAGTCAGCGGCAAATAAAGAGCAAGAGCCTGACTGGAAAGGTGAAATTGCGCCCGATCCGTCAATCTCAGGACCCAACTGTTTCGTTTGCGGAAGAGTTTGTTTTGCGGATAAATAGCGTTTCGATAACGAAATTCTGTAAAAGCCAAATGCAGACGATTGTTTTCCACGCCGACTTCATTCAAGCGCCCAATCACCTGCAATTGACGTCCCCGATAAAAACTGGAAATTCTACGCCTTTTTTTGGGAAAGCTTAACATTACTTCCGGTAACCATTGTTTTTTTTCGCCTTTGATTATATCGACCGAATTCAAATGCAAACGAATGGTATCTTCATTTATGAATCGTTCCTGAATTTTGCCGTTAAGCATAATAGTTGATCCTGCTGAAATTTCTTGCTTAAGCCAGTTTACACTGGAAGGAAGGATTACCAGCCATTGATGCAGGATAATTCCCGCAATTAAAAGGAGCAACGAAAGGGGGAGATATAAGTTGTATCGCAGGCACCACAAAACGCCGAGGCCGAGACCCAGCAGGATCCATTCAGGGTGCAGCTGATTTAAGGTGTGAGAATAGCGGTAGAAAATCCAAATCAGCGTTGCCGGCAAAAAAGCCAATTCGATCAAACCGGTTTTGTGCCACTTGAACTGCATTCTGTACTATGCACATGTGTTAGCGATTTTCTGACTTGACGTTCAGTCTATGTAGTAATGGAATTGCACAGGCTTTCCTTCCCTTTCCACCTTGAGCGATATCTCACGTTCGGATTGAAGTACTTCCAACAACTTGAGTGCTTTGTCGACTGAATCGACTCGAAAACCGTTTATTTCTAAAATGATGTCATTTTTTTTCAGCCCCAATTTTTGATATATACTTTCTTCTTTAATATACTGAAACATAAAATAAGGCTTGCCATCTTTTGTAGTTGGAATGACCCGGGCATCGTTCAGCAGCTGTTCGAAATTCGCAAGTTGTTCATCTACCCAAACGCGCTTAAAGTGTAAGGTCTTGCCCTCGCCGGGGGAATCCGGAATCACGGTTGTTTTCGTAACAACTTTTTCCTGCGGAGATACAATAAGGGCCGTCGTTTTTTGTGCCGCTAAAGTTTGGCTTTTAGCTTTAACCGGCTTAGCAACGGAAGGGCTGACTTCTCCAGCAGTTTCTGCACTAACCATCCACAGGGCTTGTTTTTTCCCCTGATACAGAATCAATACCCAGCGATCCCTGATTTTCAACACTTTAACGCTTTCTTCAGCACAATCTTTGTCGCGTAAAATTGTATTTGCGTTAAAACATTCGCCTATTCCATAAATGACATACTTGTTCAAATTATCTTTTTTACTGATAAATGCAAAGGAATTCCGTTTACCGTAAATCATAGTTCCGGCAAGAGCGATAGCTAAACGCGTGTGTTCGACGGCGTCACCACCCTCGGTTTTCGGTGCTAAAATTTCTGCATCCGGAAGAGATGGCGGCAAAACGATTTCTGTTTTTTGAGCATGAAAAATATTGCGCTCCAAAATTACATCAAATGTTTTTTTGGCTTTTCCGGAATCCAGGGGAAGCTTTCCAGTTTCGATTTGGAATGTTCCCGGCAGCGAAACAGGGATGGACAAGACTTGATGATGGAGCCAGGTACTGAGCAGTGAACCGCCCATGTAGGAAGCCACGCCGGCGAGAAGAACGTTGAAAAAGAAAATTATGCTTGTCGAGGAAAGTCTCATAACGAGCAAAGAATACAGAGGAACCGACTGCTGTACATTGAGAATCAGTCGTTGGTTGCAGATTTTTCTTTTTGCTCAAGATAATCCACAGCAAACTGTGTCGCCAGCAAATAACCTTTTATCCCAAGCCCCACCAGTGACCCAATCGCAATATCGGAAAAATAGGAGTGATGTCGAAATTTTTCGCGTTGATGGACGTTGGAAAGGTGGATTTCCAGAAAAGGGATTTCAATGGCAAGCACGGTATCCCGCAATCCCACACTGGTGTGGGTCAGTGCTCCCGGATTCAAAAGTAAAAAATCCGCGTCACGCCATTTTTGCAGCCAATCAATAATCTCACCTTCAGAATTTGACTGGAAGGTTTCACACTTAATTTTGTGTTCACGAAGTACTGACGAAACTTGCTCTTCGATTTCCATCAAGGTCGTTGAACCATAAATTTCAGGTTCGCGGGTGCCAAGCAAATTAAGATTGGGACCATTTAGCAAAAGTACAGTAGGCATAGCTGAAAAAATGACTGAAACGATAGTAATTAAAGGATTCGTATTTCGGACAATAATTGTATTCCGGAGCTAACTATTATCAGCTCACAGTAAAGCCTGTTCCGGAAATATGCAAGTGATTTGGCAGTCTACGACTGGCACTTTTCTTCAAACAAGCAATTTCCGGACGAACCGAGCCATAGTTTCCAAAGTTTGAATTTTCTGGTCACGATGAGGAGAATGTCCGCAGTCGTCCAAAAAACATGTTTCCACACTGCTTCCGGATTGCCGGACTATGGCACCGACTTGCGCAGAAGTACCATATTCGTCATCATTTCCCTGAACAATTAATTGCGGCACCCGGATTTTCGGCAGACACGATTCAATGTTCCATGCAGAAAAATCCGGATGAAGCCAGACATCGGCCCAACCATGAAAAGCTCGATCAACATTTGCTCCATGATGTTTCAGGAGTCGTTCGCGGAGATTTCCGGATAAATATAGCTTCCGCACTTTTTCAATGGCGCGTGTCGTAAGCTGTTCACAAAAAACATGCGGTGCTTCTGTGACTATACCAAGCAAAGATTCATCTGAGTTCATGCCTGCATAAATTAAAGCAATCGAAGCTCCGTCAGAGTGTCCCACCAAAATTAATTTTTGAATTTTACTTTGTACAATAATTTCCGGAAGTACCTCCAGTCCCTCCGGATGCATAAAATTTAGAGGGCGTGGGAGTTCACATGAATCCGATTTTCCGTAACCGAGCCTGCTGAAAACCAAAGCGCCGCATCCGGTTTTTTGAGAAAGTTTTTCGGGAAAGTCTCGCCACATCGAAACACAGCCCAACCCCTCGTGCAAAAAAACGAGAGTCGGAGCTTTTTCAGGAAGCGGTCCATACCAGACTGATTCCATTTTTTTGCCGTTTAGGAACAGATTCAAAGTTTTTGGAAAATCTTGGAGGTGCAGTTCAGGCAGGTTGAAGTACACGTTGTCCGGGAAGTAAAAAAGCAATGGTTGCTATACCACATGCCAGCAAAACAAGCAGCCCGTGAGCCAGATGAAACTTCCGGAGAGATCAAAAATCCATCTTGACAAATAAATTCCTGAGGCACTGAAACCAAAACCCAGCAAA
>DTUH01000283.1 GCA_012964265.1 Candidatus Lambdaproteobacteria bacterium | reverse complement strand
CACAAGTGTTGGTGACGAAGGTGGTTTTGCGCCAAATCTTAAAAGCAATGAAGAAGCCTGCGAAGTAATTCTTGAAGCAATTCAGGCTGCCGGATTTGAATCCGGCAAAGATATTTCGCTGGCCATGGATGCCGCCGCTTCGTCCTTTTATAAAAACGGAAGTTATGATTTTTTCAAGTCCGGACAGGGCACAAAAAACTCGACAGAAATGCTGGGGTTTTACAGCAGCATGGCTGAAAAATATCCGATTGTTTCGATTGAAGATCCGATGGATGAGCATGACTGGGATGGTTTTGCCGCCATTACCAAAAAACTTGGCAAAAAAGTTCAAATTGTCGGCGATGATTTGTTTGTCACAAACACAGATTTTGTTAAAAAAGGTGTGCAGAAAAACGCGGCCAATGCGGTTTTGATCAAGCTCAATCAAATCGGAACAGTTTCTGAAACTGTAGCCACCATTCAGCTTTGTCAAAAAGCAGGCTGGAATTATATTATTTCGCACCGCAGCGGCGAAACAGAAGATACGTTTATGGCAGACTTTGCAGTGGCAATGGCCGGAGGACAAATTAAAACCGGTTCGGCATCCCGCAGCGAACGTATTGCCAAATACAATCGTTTGCTTGAAATTGAAGCAGAACTTGGAAAATCCGCTATTTTCGGGAACTGACCGAAAGTCTGCAGGGGCTGTAAGTCTGAACGTAAACTGTCAACATTGAACTACTTGACATCCATTCCTTTGAAAAATAATCCCGAGGAGTCCGGACGCATACTGAAACACGCGCGGACAGTTACAATCTTTACCATGTTATCACGAATCCTGGGAGCAGCCCGGGACTTAGTGATTGCGCATGTTTTCGGTGCAGGATGGATTACGGATGCTTTTGTGCAGGCTTTCACCATTCCAAATGTACTGCGCCGCCTGACTGCCGAGGGTTCGATGACTCTGGCTTTCCTGCCTCTCTATACAGAAATCCGTGAACGAAAAAATCCGGAAGCAGCCAGGAAATTTGCTGCAAAAACTTTAGGACTCGTCCTGGCGGCAACTACCATGCTGACCGGCCTGGGAATTATTTTCAGTTCTCAACTGGTATTTCTTTTTGCGGCAGGTTTTGCTTCAAGTCCGGAAAAGTACGAACTGACGGTACTGCTGACTCGAGTCATGTTTCCGTATTTGATTTTTGTTTCGCTGGTTGCCTGGGCAATGGGTGTACTCAACGCGGAAGGCCGTTTTGCGGCTCCGGCCGCCGCGCCGATTTTGTTAAACATCGGCATCATCGGTGCGGCTTTTGGCATTTCACCTTTGCTGGATGAACCTATTATCGGCATCGGTATCGGTGTGCTTCTGGGTGGAATCGCACAAATATTAATTCAAATTCCCTCACTGAGAAAAGTCGGACAATCCTTCAAACCAAACAATTTTCTCAATGATGAGAATATTCAGCGCCTGCTGAAACTGCTCGGTCCGTCATTGTTGGGAGTGGCGGTTTATCAAATCAATATCATTGTGCTGCGTAACCTCGCCAGTTTCATGCCCACAGGGC
>DTUH01000282.1 GCA_012964265.1 Candidatus Lambdaproteobacteria bacterium | reverse complement strand
AATGATTATCATCGCCGTTGTTGCACTCGTTTTTATCGGCCCCGATAAACTTCCGGGTGTTTTACGTTCCATCGGAAAAGGTTTGGTGGAGCTAAAACGTGCTACAAGCGACGTTCGCTCCACGGTACAGGATGAAATGCACAAAATTGAAGAGGAAATTGAGCTCAAGGAGGTGCGGGAATCTGCTCAGAATTTTGGCAATGAACTTGGCGGAGTAGCAAATAAGATGGACCCTTTGTCTCTTGCAAAAATGAGTTCCGGGGAGCAACTGGAGAAAATTGCAGATGCAATCGACAATACTCAAAAAGATGAATCTTTGGATCAAACCGAAGAGGAAGTAACATCAACCGATTCAAAATCGGACGGTCTTTTGCCAGTTGATTTTCCTGCACCTGAAACCAGTAAAACGGATGTAAAAGATTTGGCTGCAGTTGAAAATTCCTCTGCAGAAAAAATATAGATTGTCACAGACATTTTACTGAAAAGTGGATGCTCTGGAATACAGAAAAAGCTTGGCGAACATTTCAATGTGTGTTAGTGTCGTGCCATGGTTGTATGTGCAGTTTACAAACTTTTAGTTTCATCTACGTCCGTGCCCATAAAAATAGGGCTCGAAAAATTAACTTCAAAATTTATTTAAAAGAGGAGAAATGAGTAGCCAGGACGAAATAGTGAGTGAGTATAAGGCTTACGTTGATGCTGATTTAAGGAAACGTCAACAGCGTATTGAAGAAGGAGAAGCACTGGATAAAGAAATTCACCGGCGCATGGATGCAGGAGAAATAGGAGTTACACACGGAACTGACAAACATATTGGAGTTATCATGCTTAGTGTAGCAACGGTCTTCACACTTTTTTGTCTTTATGTTATTTTTGACATGAACCCTGCCCATTACACCGGATAATAAGAGAGGTAAAAAGGATTTTAATTAGTTGCTAAATACTGAGTATCAAACTCATATTATTAAATATTTTGTCTCTTAAGCATCTTTTCCGCATACATTACATCTTGGGGGACATCCACTCCAACACCTTCATTTTCAGCTTCCACGCAAAGAAGGGTTTCCCCGTTTTCCAAAATTCTAAGTTGTTCCAATTGTTCAGTTTGTTCCAGTGGTGACTGCGGCCACTGGTGAAACTGCAATAGAAATTCCCGTTTAAATAGATAAACACCCAGGTGACGCCAAATTGAATAATTATTCTTTTGGATGGAACGTGGAAATGGAATCAAAGAACGAGAAAAATAAAGTGCCTGACTTTTTTGATTTAATGTCACTTTAACCACATTTGGATCGTGAAACATTGCTTCATCTGTGATTTTGTAAATCAGCGTCGCACCTTTTGTTCCCTCTGTTTTGTGTGCTTTCCAGATTAGCCGTTCCAAATCTGAAGGCAAAACCAGGGGTTCATCGCCCTGAATATTCAGTACCCAATCGCAGGAACGTCCGGAAAGGGCTTCAACAATTCGGTCTGTTCCTGTTTTATGATACGGACTCGTCAGTACCGCTTTCCCGCCAAACTTTTCTACACAACTCAAAATTCGTTGATCATCCGTTGCAACCAAAACTTCATCAATTGAATGAGTTTGCATTGCACGTTCCCACACATGCTGAATCATTGATTTTCCAGCAATTTCTACCAAAGGTTTTCCAGGAAATCTGCTGGATGCATAGCGTGCGGGAATAATCGCCAATGTTTTTTGGGAAGAAACTTTGCTCACAAGAGTTTGTGTTTAAGAGGAGAAATAATTATTTTGTTACCAGTTGAAAGACGCGTTCCAGCAAGCCATCCAACCCCTTGTTACGAAAACGATCATCAAGAATGTCGCAAGTTTCCAAAAGTTCCAGTCTGCCGAATTTTGTAAAAATGACTTCCATTTCCGCGGCAGGAACACTGTAGGGTGGACCGCTCATTTGACTTTGGTCATACTCCAGAGTTATGAGTAAAATTTTTCCTCGAGGAGAAAGGAATGACAAAAGGTGCTCCGCATATTTTTGCCTTTCAGGCTGGTCAATGGCAACAATCGAACCGCGGTCATAAATGGCTTTAAATAAGCCGGTTTGCTCAGGTTTTAAGTCAAAGAAATCACCCTGATAAATATCGATTGAAGCATTCCTGTAAAGCTGTAATTTACCTGCTTGCTGAATTGTATAATTTAGTTTGTTTTCCTCATAAAATTCTTCAACTGCCTGACTTACCAATTCGACTCCCACGACTTTTTTCGTTTTTCCCGCAAGCCACGGTAGGTCGAGAGTTTTGCCGCAAAGTGGAACAAAGACACTTTCCGGAACTTGCTCAAACAATTGATCAGAATAACGCCTCAAATACGAATTCACCTGCGGAAGATGAAAGCCGATACGACCATCCCGCCAGCGTGATTCCCATTGGTTCATAAACTAAATTCCTTGAGAGATGAAAAGCTAAATACCAAGTTCACTGCGCTCAGTTCGGACAGAAGCCGGCTGCAAATGTTCATAACGCCAGCGATGCCATGGAACAATGAATCCGGATGCAAATTCATCCACGACTTCAGTTGTAAGTTTTCCTGCCAATTCGTTGTATGCGTCAGCAGATTTTTCATCTTCAGTAAGTTGATGCTGCTTACGTACGCGAAAAATCAAATCTCCGCTATGTGCTTCTATCAGTTTTAAACGTATTACCCATTGTTCGTTTGAAGAACAATCCTTTGTACAGGGAAACGAAGTAAAATTGAGTAGCAAAAAGTATGGACTTTCAAGTTTCTTTTCAAGTTTCCGGGCAATCTCTTTATCTGAAATTCCGGTAAGAGTCATTGTACTGAGGTAAGTCCGGAACTCCGAGCGTAGTTTTGGATTATTTTCGAATATTTTTTTTTGCTCCTTTATACCTGTTACGCTTCCCAATGCCGGCAACTCACGCAACCTTAGCTCAATCCTGTTCATCATTTCAGGCCAGACGGTTTCCAGTTTTTTTGGTGACTTGACTGAAAAAAAAGCCACAGGTTTTAACATATAAGGTAAAAGGTCCGGCTTTACCTTTAAGTCTGTTGTTTTACAGGCAGTCTGGAAGATCAGTATTCCGAAAATACAGATAATCAGTACAAGCGATGAAAGTGACATAGAATAACTGTTTGAGTTATGATTCATTACAAATAATTTTCTGATAAATTGTTTTTGTTTCACTAATCCACCTTACTGAGACGTAGATTAAACACAAGCGTTTAGGAATTCAACTTGTTATTTCAATATAAAAACAATAGGCTTGGTACTTTAATTTTACTATAATTTAAAAGGATTTGATCCAATGTTGAGTGAAGAAATCAGTGCAAGGATTGATGGGCTGACTCAGAGGCTGGGCGACTTAGAAGGGTTTCTTTGAAGTCTCAGCAAAACAAAAACAAGTAGATGATTTAGAGCAGGAAACTTCTCTTGACGGATTTTGGGAGTTGCCACAGGAAGAACGGACTGTACTGTTGAAAAACATAGCGCGCTTAAGTGATTCTATTCAAGGTTGGAGGAAATTGGACTCCCTGCATGATGATTTGAAAGCTGCCGCTGAACTTTATCGAGAGGAAGAGGACACGGACTTGTTGAAAGAAATTCTGGATTCTTGCGAAAAACTGGATAGTGACCTGGATTCTCTGGAAATAAAAGGATTATTTAATGGAGATGCAGACGATAGAAATGCCATAGTCTCGATTCATCCGGGAGCAGGTGGAACAGAATCCACTGACTGGGCCTCAATGCTCTATGAAATGTACCGTAGATGGCTTGCTGAGGAAGGATTTAAATTTCAACTGCTTGACTATCAACCAGGTGATGAGGCAGGAATCAAGTCTGTGACTTTTTCAGTAACTGGTCCCTATGCTTATGGGAATCTAAAAACAGAAATTGGAGTTCATCGACTGGTACGCATCTCACCATTTGATTCACAAAAACGCCGCCATACTTCTTTTGCGTCAGTCTTTGTTTATGCAGAAATTGATGAAGATGTGGAAGTTGAAATCAACATTGACGATATTAGAGTTGATACCTACCGTGCGAGTGGCGCAGGTGGTCAGCACGTCAATACTACCGATTCTGCTGTACGCATAACACATGCTCCCAGTGGAATTGTGGTACAGTGTCAAAATGAACGTTCCCAGCACAAGAACAAGGCCACCGCAATGAAGATGCTCAAAGCACAACTGTTTGATTTGCAGCAAAAAGAATTAAACAAAGAAAAAGACTTAGAGAACAGCAAAAAACAGGAAAATGCCTGGGGCAGTCAAATCAGGAGTTATGTCTTACATCCATACCAAATGGTAAAGGATCATCGGACAAACTGGGAAGCGGGAAACACTCGCGCAGTTCTGAACGGTGACATAAACGGTTTCATCAAGGCTGCACTTTCACAAAAAGTGTGTTAAGTTTCAGCCCAGGCAACAACCTCAAACCAAAAAACAAAAAATGTCTTCATTTGATATTGTCTGTGAAGTTGACATCCAGGAAGTAACCAATGCCGTTGATCAGGCACGCAGGGAAATTGGTAATCGTTATGATTTCAAAGGTTCAAACTGTGAAATTGATTTTGATAAAAATAAACCTGCTTTAATGATCACTGCCGATGATGAATTGAAAATGCAAACCACCATCGACATTCTATTGACCAAGTTAATCAAACGCTCCGTGCCGGTCAAGTCACTGGTATACGGAAAGACTGAGCCCAGCGGCAGAGTGCAAAAAAAAGAAATTACAATTCAGCAGGGATTGTCAAAAGAGCAGTGTAAAACAATCAATCAATTTATCAAATCAATCAAAATCAAAGTTCAACCACAATCACAGAGTGATTCTGTACGGGTAAGCAGCAAAAAGAAGGATGACCTGCAGGCGGTCATGCAAGCTATTAAAGAACACAATTTTGATTTTGACGTTCAGTTCACAAATTATCGTTGATGAACTTGGGTTAAGCCTGAAAAAAGCTCTCAGATATTTTTTTAGGATATTTCAGTATGGCAATGCTTTTCATTGTCTGCGTAAAATCCGCAGTCTGCGTTCGGATGTAAAACCGTGGCGGTTCCGGGAAAAAACCGAAATCAGATTTTTGCCCGGAACCAGTTTCAGTACAGTACTAAACTGAAGTTCTTTGTTAACATCCGACGGAACTGTGCTTCCTTCAGCTGTGTCAAAGTTGGCAGAATAAAAAACTTTTTCATCATTTAAATGCACAAAGACGTCACGCACATCGACTGCGTTGCGGACTTTTCCACTTAAAATCAGCGACTTCAATTTCGTTTCCCCCTTCACCGGATTTCCGTTCAGGTCCTGCCATTTCAATCCGGAAAACTCCGGTGTCAAAACCGTTTGTTCAGGAAGAGTGTTTTTCAAATTCCAGCTGTGAACAATTTTCGGAATGCCTGATTTTGTATCAACCATTTCCATGCTGATTTTCCCCAAAGTCCCGGCGTTGGTTAAAGTCTGAAAAAGGAAATAATCTTTTTGCTTGCTTTCAGGTTCGAGATTTTTCAGCAAAATTTTTCCACGAGTAATTCTGAATGACCCCTCAGTTCCCCGGATTTTCAGCAACAATTCCGGAACAGTTTTTTTACCTTTGTTTGCAAGCTTAAACACGAAGGCAATGGTTTCTCCGGCTTGCACTTTTCCGTCACCGTTGCCTTGACTGCCAAACTTTCCATTGTCAAAAATTTTCATTTTCAGTTTAAAAGAAGAAATACGTTTTGGAGAAAAATGTAATTGCAGGCGCACTGATTTTAACTTCTTCAAATTGTGATCAAAAAGCTCAAGTTCAACAGGTTCGGTTTCCTCCATCATGCCGGAGGAAATTTTAACACTAATCGTTCGCGAGTCAATTGAGTCCGGAGGCAGCTTGCCGATCGGAAACTCCAAGCCATCCAGCAACACGTTGCCGGACTTTGTTACGACTATCAAACGCTGTGCGGCATGCTCTCCCACATTCCGGAGTTGAACTTTCAAGCGTACAAGATCTGCAGAAACTTCCTCTACAAACCAGGTCATATTCAGGGTTTCCGGAGCCGGTGTTTTCAGCAACGGATTCAAGCTCCAGTCAATACCGTGCAGAGCAAGTGCTTTTGTAATTTTTTCCGTTTCTTGCTGCTCAATTTCTCTGGAAATTATCTGAAGCTTGGATTTTATTTTACCTGGATTCCATTGCAGCAAAACAAGTTTTGCTGTTTTGACAAAAATATCAGCATTTAATTTTTCTTTGATTGCATTTTTTTCAATTATTTCAGAGTCATCAAAATGATTGGTATTACTTGACAAGTAACGTAACTGAAGCATATCTGAGGATTTTAACAAGTCTTCCGCTTCAACCTCCGGAAGCAAACCGAACCGTTCTTGTGCAACAGATTGTTGCTGATCAGGGGCTCCAGATTGCTGACTTTTGACATTCGGTACAGAAACCGGAATCAGCCTCAGTAACGGAATGACCCCTATATTGTGAATTGAGCGTCCGGAAGGTGTTAAATATTCTCCGATGGTTAGTTTCAAACCTGAACCGTCCTTCAAATCCCAAAGTGTTTGAACTGTGCCTTTGCCAAAACTTTGCTCACCGATCACAATTGCTCTCTCATTCTGTTTCAATGCAGCAGCAACAATTTCTGAAGCTGAAGCGCTTCCGCGATTTATCAGTATTGCCAATGGAATTTTCTCTAAATGTCCGCCGGCAAACAGTTGTTTTGCATCATGGATGGTGGAAACTGAAGGTCCCTTTGTGCTGACTATGCGTTGCTTGCCCTGCAAAAACAAATCACTGACTCGTATCGCTTCTTCCAGTAATCCTCCCGGATTATTGCGTAAATCAAGAATTAATCCGTGAATGTTGTTTAAATCACCAAGTTTGTTTTTCAGTTCTTGAGATGTGTCAATTTGAAAATTTTTGATCCGCACATAACGAACAGTTTGACTGCTGCTTTTCAAATCAAATGTTTCAACGCTTTCAACCTGAATTTCTTCACGCAGAAGTTCAAACCTTAAAGCCTTTGCATGACCCTTGCGTAAAACGCTGAGTGTAACCGGAGTCCCAATTTCTCCCCGTAAACGGTGGAGGATTTCATCAAGAGTAAGGTGCTCTGTTTTTTCGTCATCAACAGCCACTATTCGGTCAAGCGGCTTCATTCCTGCGATTGCCGCGGGACTTCCATCCATTGGCGCAATCACAGTTAGTTGTCCGCCACGAGTCCCGACAACCAGACCTACTCCGGCAAATTGACCGCCGATGTTGATGTTAAATTCCTGACA
>DTUH01000281.1 GCA_012964265.1 Candidatus Lambdaproteobacteria bacterium | reverse complement strand
GAATATCCTTGCTTTCAGCATATTTGTTACTTATTTGTTACTATTGTAATTAAAAATTAAATAATATCAATAATATAACCTAGTATAGTATGATATGCTAGAAAATATTTAGTACTCACACGACAGCTGCATACATTCAATAATTTCATCGCTGTCCCGTAATATTTTTTTGAAAGACTTCCTCTTGCAGTTTGCAGTCTATGATTATTACTGCTACAATTTAAGATCGGCTGTATGAATTTGTTCACCAGTAAAATCACCTTAAAATTCAGGACAACAAATGTCTTCTGTGCAGGCACCCCTTCTTAAAAAATCAGTACCCACTCAAGCAACCTTCCCCGAAACAGAACTGGAAAAAGCCACCATTCGATTTGCCGGAGATTCCGGTGACGGCATGCAGCTAACCGGAACCAGATTTTCTACAACCTCAGTCATTGCAGGAAACGACGTCATCACCTTTCCTGATTATCCTGCGGAAATAAGAGCTCCTGCCGGCACATTAGCCGGAGTGTCCAGTTTTGACCTGAGTTTTTCAAGCAATGAAATTTATACCACTGCTGATAAACTGAGTGTTTTAGTAGCCATGAATCCTGCGGCGCTCAAAACGAATTCGCAGGATTTGGAAAAAGGAGGAATCCTGATTGTTAACTCTGACAGTTTTGCTGAAAATGATTTACGAAAAGCGGAGTATTCAGAAAATCCTCTGGAGAGCGGAGAGTTGAATGATTTCCGTGTAGTACAAATTCCGATAACAAAGCTCACTCTGAAAGCTGTTGAGGAAACCGGGCTTTCCCATCGGGACGGTTCACGCAGCAAAAATTTCTTTGCGCTAGGTGTAGTCAATTGGCTGTTTGTAAGGTCATTAGAACAGACTCAGGATTGGATCAAAGTGAAGTTCAAAAAAAAACCTGATGTCGCAAAAGCCAACTCACTTGCTCTACAGGCGGGATACAACTATGCGATTACTATTGAGTTGTTTCAGGCGCGTTATTTTGTTCCACCCGCGGTTTTACCTTACGGAGATTATCGGCAAATCACCGGAAATCAGGCACTTGCACTGGGTTGCGTGGCGGCATCCCACCGTTCCGGTCTTTCCCTGGTTTATTCGAGTTATCCGATTACGCCTGCTTCCGATATTCTTCACGAATTAGCACAGTACAAAAATTTTGGTGTCAAAACAATTCAGGCTGAAGACGAAATCGCGGCAATGTCTTCCAGTATCGGTTCGGCATTTGGCGGTGTTTTAGCAGTAACCGGAACGAGCGGTCCGGGGTTTGATTTGAAAAGTGAAGCCCTGGGTTATGCAGTAATGACGGAACTACCCGTGGTGGTGCTGAATGTCCAGCGTGGCGGTCCCTCAACCGGTTTGCCGACTAAAGCAGAACAAACAGATTTACTGGCAGCAATGTACGGTCGTCACGGTGAAGCGCCCGTTCCGGTGCTTGCTCCAGCCACTCCCGGAGATTGTTTTTTCATGGTGCTTGAAGCCTTTCGTATTGCCCTGAAATATATGACTCCTGTGATTGTGCTCAGTGACGGCGGATTGGCCAATGCGTCAGAAC
>DTUH01000280.1 GCA_012964265.1 Candidatus Lambdaproteobacteria bacterium | reverse complement strand
AAAAGTTTCGTCCCACTCTGTCAATATGTTCCAGCAATTATCAATTTATCAACCGCTCGTATTCCCCATGTGTTCCAATCCAAACCCAGATAAAATCATTATCATCTTTTACGGCAATAGCTCTGTAATAAATTCCAACTCTCGCAGACCAAAAATTTCCTACTTTTTTGAAATGAAGTGATGGATGTTTCGGATTCTTTTATAGTAAATTTAAGTTTTTTCTTGCTGTTTTTTGGATTTCTTTTGGTAAAGAATCTAAACATGCCCAAAAACGATTTGTTGTGCGGGGCATTTTTATAAGTCCACTAACTTCCCTGCTTTTTTTTCTTCCATCGCCTCATGAACAAGAAAATCAAGTTTTCCTAATGCAATGTCATTTTCTAACAGTTTGTCCCATTCCTCCCAATCTCTCTCATGAATCCAGCTTAATAAACTCATATAATCTTCATGAGGAAGTGCCTGAATATCTGTTTTAATTTTTTGAACTGTGGTCATTTATTCCTTTTAATTTGATTGTTTTTTCAGTTCTAGTTGGCGCTGTTATTTCTTGTCGAGGACTCTTTTATTCCTTCATTGAGTAACCCATAACAACAAAATTGAAAAAACTGTCGCTTTTTACTTCTTCGTCCAGAGAATCCGCATCTCGATGCAACTTAGCGAAGAGGTCGCGAATAGAATAAAAACCGAAAGTTAGCGACATTGCTCTTTAATTTGTTATATCTACGATGTTCCTTCTTGACGATAAAAAATATGTCCAACTCTCTTAAATGCCTCAACTACCTACTGAAGCAGCCGCTTTTTCTCCAACCAGCCGATTTTCGGCAAAACGGTTGTAGCGGAACGGCTGAATCATTTCCGGAGTTTTTCCATTGGCGACCATGAGCGCAGTATTGTAACCACTGGCTGGAGATGCCTTAAAACCGTAAGTTCCCCAGCCGCCGTTGACATAAAAACCGTCAATTTCGTCAATCGGCGAAATGATAGGACTGTAATCCGGAGTCATGTCGCACAACCCTGCCCATTGGCGTTGAACGGCAACATTGTGCAAAACCGGGAAAAGTTCCAAAACGTGCGCAGCATAACTTTCCAGAAAGCCCAGAGTAGAGCGCATACCGTAATGCGGATAGGTGTCAATTCCATTCCCGCATACCAGTTCGCCGCGATCAGTCTGGCTGAGATAAATGTGCAGTGTTCCACTGACTACCACATGATGCAGCCATGGTTTGTAAGACTGTGTAACCAGGGCCTGAAGTGGATGCGTTACAAAAGGTAATTTCACGTCAACTTTTTTGCAAACTTCTGAACTCCAACCTGCCACAACAGAAATAACTGTGTTACAGCTAATCGTACCTCGATTCGTAACCACGCCGGTTGCTTTGCCATTTTCAACAAGAATATCCTGTACTTCCGTCAGCTGGTGAACTTGAACCCCTTTGCGGTCAGCACCTCGTGCATAAGCCCAAACCACAGCATCATGACGAATTATTCCACCGGGAGGATGATAAAGCGCTCCATGTACAGGAAAACGTGGATGATCCGTAATGTCGATTTCCGGCAGCATCA
>DTUH01000279.1 GCA_012964265.1 Candidatus Lambdaproteobacteria bacterium | reverse complement strand
TGTCTGGATCAAATTTTTCAGATGAAAACAGCAACTTGTATGGTTAATCCACGTGCGGGACACGAAACCGAATTAAATTACGAGCCAGCTGCCAGATCAAAATCTATTGCTGTGATCGGCGCCGGACCGGCCGGAATGACTGCAGCCTATATTTCAGCAATGCGTGGACATCGTGTGACTTTGTTTGATCAACGTTCTAAACTTGGCGGACAAATCAACTTAGCTGTGAAAATTCCGGGCAAACAGGAATTTTATGAAACTCTTCGCTTCTATCGCGTGATGTTGGAAAAATATGGAGTAGAATTAAAATTGGGACAATGCGTAAATCAAGATACTATTGTTGCAGGAAATTATGACGCAGTCGTTTTAGCTACCGGAGTACGACCTCGTGAATTGGAACTGGAAGGAGCCGATCATGCTAAAGTCTTGAGTTATTTGGATGTTTTAGACAAGGAATGTCCTGTCGGAAACAAAGTTGCAGTGATTGGAGCAGGAGGGATTGGTATTGACGTAGCACATTTTCTGACAGCGCAAACTCCTTATTCAGGAGATGTTCCGGAGTATTTACAGGGTTATGGAATTCTGGATTCGGAAAAAGCTTTGGCGCTTCGTAAACCTAAAAAAAGGGAAGTAACGGTTTTTCAGCGTTCTACAGACAAGATAGGTAAACGGCTTGGAAAAACAACGGGTTGGGCTCACATCCAAACTTTAAAATCACACGGTGTTCAACTCCTTCCGGGAGCAACTTATCTTAAAATCGATGATTCCGGACTGCACGTGAAAGTTGCCTTGAAAAAAGGCGAAGAACCGCAAGAAATAGTAATGGATGTGGATAATGTAATTGTTGCCGCAGGACAGGAACCTAGACGGGAACTGGAAACTTCTCTACGTGAATCCGGATTCGAGGTACATGTAATTGGAGGTGCCAGGCAAGCTCTGGGGCTTGATGCCAAAACGGCCATTAATGATGCTGCAGAACTGGCGGCAAAATTTTAAAAACATCAGCAGCTTTTTTTTCGCTTCCTCCATGCCGCGCACCACATCATTTTGCATGTGGCCGGCAACTCCGGTTTGATATAAACGTTCAAGGACACGAGGGTCAGTATTACCTGGACCTGCAGCAAGTGTTTCAGGAATTTCAAGAGGAGGATATGCCATTGTGTTCTCTTTAGTTTAGTTAATCATTTCATGAAAATAACGCCCGCATTTAGAGAGGTTTTTCCATTCCCGCATAATTGCAGCTGAAGTAAATAACAAGAAATAAACAAAATAAAAAGCCTCATTTATTACAATATAAATATTTAATTTAATTGATACAGTGCACTAGATGCAAAACGTTCCGCTGCCTTAGGCTATGAAGGTAAATGGGCAATTCACTCCTCGCAAATAGAATTGGCAAACACCGTATTTTCTCCACCTCCAGCCGAAGTGGATCGTGCCAGACGTATTCTAATCGCTTTAGAGGAAGCTGCTGCTGCAGGAAAAGGTGCGGCCTCACTTGACGGACGCATGATTGATGCGGCTTCAGCTCGGATGGCGGAAAATGTAGTTAAGCAAGACGAGGTGGTTCAGGCAAAATCGAAATAAGTAAAGGATAGACGTATGGATATTCATGAATATCAAGCCAAAGCGATCCTGGCGGAAAAGCGGGTGGTGTGAAAGTCTGCTCCGATGAACATGAAGTGTGGGATGCCGCAAATGAAATGCTCGGCAAACGCCTCATCACTCATCAAACCGGTCCACGCGGAAAAGTGGTTTATCGCTTGTATGTGGAAGCAGCTACTTCCATCGCACGGGAGATTTATTTGAGTCTCGTGCTGGATCGTAGTTCGGAACGGATCATGATCGTGGCATCTGCCGCAGGAGGCATGGATATTGAGGAAGTAGCCAAAAACGATCCGGATTCCATAATACGTATCAGCGTTGAACCCGCGGTCGGTATACAAAAAATTTCAGGCGCGGGAAATTGCGTTTGCGTTGGGTCTTGAAGCAAAACAATACACCTCAAACTTTCCCTAGAAAATAACCGCATGCAGGTAATGACAACCGCTCATTTTTGATGGAGCCGGAATGTTTCAAAGCTTGAGGAGTGAGGTTTTCCTCAACTTTGAGAGGTAATTTGATGCTGTGATTTTCAGTAGAAAAATTGGCTGCTATCAGCAAGGTTTGATCTTTTGTTTTCCTTTCAAATACAAAACAGTCCCCCTCAAGCAATATCTGTCTAAATTTTCCTTTTTGGAGCGCAGGATTTGTTTTGCGGATTTTTAGCATTTCTTTGATAACATGATAGCTGCTCTCAGGATAAGCCTGTGCCTGATCAAGAGACAAAGAATTTTTTGCAGGAAGCCATGGTTTTTTTCCAGTGTTAAAACCTTGATTTGGTGCCGCAGAATCCCACGGAAAAGGCAGACGACAACCGTCACGTCCCTTAATATCAGGCCAGAAGCGAATTCCCTGAGGATCACGTAATTCTTCTTTTGTAATAGGATACTCTTCCATATCTACTTCTTCGCCATAATAAATGATCGGAGTGCCTCTCAATGACAACAATAGCAAGAGCATCATTTGCTGAAATCCTTCGCGCTCTGCAAAGCAATTGAAACGTGTCACCATTCTGGTACAGTCGTGATTACTGAGTGACCAACAAGGCCAACCATCTTCGATCATTTGTTCTGTGAAACCCACTACGTGACCAAAGTATTCTGCGTTCATCTCTTTACTCAGCATCGCAAATGTGTAGGCCATATGGAGCCCATCACCATGCCTTACATAATCTGCCCCCAGTTTTAAAGTTTCCTCCAAACCTTCACTGCTGCCAATTTCACCAATCGAAGTGAAGTTTTCTTTTTCGTCAAAAATTTTGCGTAAAAAATGAATAAATTCTATATTTTCCGGACGATCTTTTGAATATTTGGTGATGTACCCACTCAACGGATTTGCCTCTTGACCATCCTCAAGCGGATGTGAACCGGCAGGCCGTTTAGGGTTATCACGTAATTGACGATCGTAAGCATAATAATTTGCTGTATCCAAACGAAAGCCGTCAACGCCCCGGTTCATCCAGAAACGAACTACTTCAGCCAGGGCCTCGCGCACTTCCGAATTGTACCAGTTCAAATCTGGTTGCTCAGCTAAGAAGTTGTGCAGATAGTATTGTTCCCGCAGCGGTTCATAAGTCCAGGCGGCGCCGCCAAAAACGGCGAGCCAGTTATTCGGAGGCTCTCCGTTCGGTTTTGGGTTTGCCCAAACATACCAGTCTGCTTTTGAATTAGTGCGGTCCACCCTGGACTCTTTGAACCAGTCATGCTGATCAGAAGAATGATTGAGTACCAAATCTAAAACCACCCTGATTTTCCGCTTGTGTGCTTCAAAAACCAGCTTGTCAAAATCATCAAGTGTTCCATAGTCTGAGTCAATATCACAATAATCGCTCACGTCATAACCAAAATCTGCTTGTGGTGACGGAAAAAATGGTGAGAGCCAAATTGCATCTATACCTAAACCGCCACCATTTCCGTCATTGAGATGATCTAATTTATTGATTACACCCCTCAAGTCGCCTATACCGTCGTTATTTGAGTCGCAAAAACTTCTAGGATAAATTTGATAAAATACGGCTGATTTCCACCAATCTTCGCTTAGTGATCCATTAAAAAAATTATTTGAATTACTCATCTTATTCTGTCTTAATTTATGTAAATAGAATTGAAAGCAATGTTTATTTTGTGGCTTCAGGACTTGACAGAGCCTGTTACTAAACCACGCACAAAGTATCGCTGCAGAGTAAAGAATACAAGCAGGGGAATAATTATCGAAATGAAAGCACTGCTGGTTAAAATCTCCCAGTTATCTCCTCGTGAACCCAACAGTTCCCGTAATTTTGAAGTCAGTACAATTTGATTATCATGCTTCCCAAGAAAAACGAGTGCGACCAATAAATCGTTCCAAACCCATAAAAATTGAAAAATACAAAATGATGCTAAGGCTGGTACTGATAAAGGAAGGACTAAACGCGTAAAAATCTGGAAATGTGTTGCACCATCAATTCTGGCTGATTCTATGATTTCCCGAGGTAAACTTCCCATATAATTCCGCAGCAAATAAATTGCGAGAGGCAGCCCAAAACCGGTGTGCGCCAACCAAATTCCTGGATATGATTTTGCTACAAAACCAAAATAATTCCCTATGTCATTATACATGCTCAGCAGCGGAATCAATGACATCTGCAACGGAACAACCAACAAACCTACTACACAAACAAAAAGGAACTGCCGTCCGGGAAATTTCATCCAGGCAAAGGCATACGCAGCAAACGAGGCAATCATAATGGGAATAACCGTGGCCGGAATCGTGACCCTCATCGTGTTGATAAAAGATTGCCCGACCCCTTCTGAAGCCAAAACTTCACGGTAATTGTCTAATGAAAAAGTAGGCGGAACTTTGGCAACATAAAAAATTCGTTTCCCTAGATTGTGTTTGAAAGGAATATCGGAAATCCATACGTAATCACCGTTCTCCTGTAAAGTAAAAAGACTGCCGTCTTTAAATTTTGCTGTAGCTCCTGCTTCATATGCAGTCAGGTTTCGGAAATTGGTACTGAAAGTTTGGATTATTTTACCTCCGGGTTCGAGAAGTTTTCCGGAAATAATATATTTCCCATCAATTTCAACTTGATCTTCCGAAATACCAGTTCTCCTGAATTCGTTCCTTGCTGAAGTTGATAGTGCGGTCCACCAACCTGTGAGGGCAAGTTCATCTTTATCACGTAATGAACTCACCAACAGACCGACAGTTGGCAAAATCCAGAGCAACACCAAAACCAGCAATCCGGTAGAATTCAATATTCTTCCAAAGTTAAAACTTTTGACTGACAGAGGACTCATCTTCCCTCCTCTTCCTTCCGGAATTTACTGATATTCCAAACCATAATTGGAATAACCGCAATCATTATCATCAGTGCAATCACACTTCCCCTTCCGGAATCTCCACCACCCCGGAACATCCAGTCAAACATCAAATTTGCCAAAACTTCTGTATTCCACTGCCCGTTAGTCATGGCAAGCACAATATCAAATATTTTGAGCACAATAATTGTGATTGTGGTCCAAACAACCATGATTGTTCCGATTATTTGCGGGATCATGATTTTGAAAAATATCTGCATCTCGTTTGCTCCGTCCATCCGGGCTGCTTCCAAAGTTTCTTCCGGAATTCCACGTAAGGCAGCACTGAAAATCACCATCGCAAAACCTGTCTGAATCCAGATCAAAATCACCATCAGGAAAAAATTGTTCCAGAATGGAAGCGTAATCCATGCTTGTGGCTCTGCACCGAACAACATTACAAAGGCATTCAAACTGCCAATTTGTTCTATATCAGGCCCCCGGTAATCATAAACAAATTTCCAGATCACACTTGCACCAACAAAAGAAATTGCCATTGGCATAAAAATCAAAGATTTGGCGATTGTACCCCATGAAACTCTGTCTGCAAGTACCGCCACCAGTAATCCAAAGACCACACATAAGGTTGGAACAATCACCAACCACTGTAGATTGTTCAAAATAGCCTGCTGGAAATCAGGATTTTCAAAAGCCCATAGATAATTTTTAAAGCCTACAAAGTCAAAACCTCCAAAGTTGAAGAAACTCAAACGGATAGTTTCATAAACCGGATAGACAAGATAAACGCCGAGCAAGAGCAAAGCCGGAGCCAAAAACAACCACGGCTGAATCGCTCTGCGCCATCGATCTTTTGAGATGGAATATCCGTCTTGATCCATGAAAATCCGCTCGAGCAGAAAATTACTGCCGACATAATACAGGACACAAACTCCAATACCAAAGACAACGGCAAATAAAGCATTCAAGAGTTGTCCTGGCATAATGGATCAAAAGAGAATAGAAAAAGGAAGGGTCCGCTATAGACGCATAAAACCATCCGCCTGCAGAATACACCGAAGCGCATCCGTCTTAATCACTTAGAAAAAGTCGGATGCGCGGCGTTCAAACAAACTGCACTGTTTAAATACACCTATTGCGGTCGTTCAGTTCAGGTTATTTCACTTAATGGAATCCCAAGTCGCTTGCACATTATCAGCAACTTTTTTCGCTGAAGCGCCACTAACATAATACACCATTTGACTCCAGAAAGCCCCTGCGCCGATTGCACCAGGCATAAGGTCGGAACCATCAAAGCGGAAGGTGGTTGCGTTTTGCAGAATTTCGCCTTGCTTACGCAAAATGCCGCTGGAATATTGGCTCAGATCTACACCTTTGTGGGGTGTTAAAAAGCCTGCACGCGCCATCCATATTTCGTGTGCCTTTGGATGTTGCAGAAATTCCATAAAAGCACGGGTTGCGGCACTGTCTTTGGTCATGGCGATCAAGGTTCCTCCACCCAGTACCGGATTCCCCAATTTTTTTTGTGGAATAGGAAGGAAAGTAGAAGAAATCAGCATCGGTTCCAACTTTCACACTTTTGGGAAAGAAGGCCGGTATAAAGCTGGCTTGGCGATGCATGTAACAGCGGGGAGGCACAGTGAACAAACCTTTGGGACTGTCTCTGAAATCAGTGGATCCGACTGCAGCCATTCCACCATCGACGTACTTACTGTTTTTTGCAAACTGACCAAAAGTTTCAATTGCACTAACAATACGTGGATCGTTGAATTTTATGTCATTGGTTACCCAACCATCATAAACAGAAGGGGGCTGTGTACGAAGCAGCAAGTCTTCGACCCAATCCGTAGCAGGCCATCCTGTAGCATCTCCGGAACCAAGTCCGATACACCAGGGGGTACCGCCGTCCTTAACAATTTGATCGCTCAATGCAATCAACTCTTCCATGGTATTCGGCACAGAATATCCACCGTCAGTGAAGTTTTCCGGTGAATACCAAACGAGGGATTTCACGTTCACGTTGAAGAAAAAGCCGTAAAACTCTTTCTTACCGCTTTTGTTAATATATGTACCAAGATCAACCCAGGACTGTCCTGCGGCATAATTTTTCTTGACCCAGTTTGCGCTTTCGTTTCCAAGCGGAACCAAGCCTCCGATTGCAGCCATATTCGCAGCAAGTCCAGGCTGTGGAAATGCAGCAAGGTTTGGCGGACTACCAGCCTTGATGTCAATCACGATTTGTTGTTCGAAACTGTCCGAACCTGCATATTCGACTTTGGCTCCTGTAGCCTTTTCAAAATATGCTGTTACTGCTTCAAAACTTTCTTCATCAGCAGTCAACCACGGCCAAGCGATCGATACCGTTTGTCCGCTTAGATTCGGACCCTTGTACTCTCCTGCCATTGCAGGCAGACTTATCAACGTTGTGCAA
>DTUH01000278.1 GCA_012964265.1 Candidatus Lambdaproteobacteria bacterium | reverse complement strand
AATTCTCTGTGTATCCCGCCAGGCGTTCAGTGATTTTATAGGCAATATTTCCTGCTTCCAGAGAAGGAAAAATCAGCACGGAAGCATTTCCTGCAAGCGGAGAATCCTTGGCTTTTTTTGCTGCTACCGCCGGAACCAAAGCTGAATCAATTTGAAGTTCACCGTCATGTAAAATGTCAGGATGTTTTTCCGCAAAAGTTTTGATTGCTTCCTTCACATGGGAAACACGGCGATGACTGGCACTTCCTTTTGTGGAAAATGAAAGAAAGGCTACACGCGGTTTCTCACCTGTCAACAAGCGGTGAGATGCGGCTGATTCTCCGGCGATGGAAGCCAACTGATCGCTCGTTGGTTCCGGAGTAACTGCGCAATCGGCAAAAGTATAAGCCGAATCCGCACTTGGTGAAATCATAAAGAAACTGCTGGAAACCCATTTGGATTGCGGATTTACTCCTACAATCCGGATTGCAGCACGGAGGACGTCACTGGTTGAAGTAATGGCACCGGCTACCAGACCGTCTGCATCTCCGTAGCTGACCATCATCATACTGAAATTCAAAGTGTCTTTCATGTATTCATTTTTCGCTTCATCTGTCATTTTATTGAAGAAGCGTTCCTGTTCTAAAATTTGACGGTATTGAGATTCTCTGCTCCTGAAATCTTCCGGCTCAAGTAATTCATAACCCAACTCACGAAGCTGTCTCTTTGCCAAAGACACGCGTGGATCGCCTCTTTCCGGAAGAATAAGTTTTGCCGAATTCTTCTTACCGATCTCGATTATTCGTTCCTGGTATTTGTTTAGTTGCATTTCTGCTGTCCTTCAATTTTTCTTTATTTGAGAGGAAATTTACGCATATTTTTAGCGTTATTCTATTGGACTCGTTTCTAAACATCAACTTGCATTAAAACTCGTGAATCATGTGTTTTCGTAAGTTACGAACATTATTGCCCGCAGTTTGTCATCTCCACCGAAGAGAGAGATTTAATACAGTGTTGATTTTGTGCAAGATCCTTCACATACGTTCGGGATGACATTACATAACACTTGACTGTCGAGATTACAATGAATGCGCCGGAAAAAGTTGCAAATAGAATCAAATAAATGTTAGCCTAATCCCACTGCAAAATAGACGGCAACCCCTAATTATCGAAGCTGAAACTGAACACCTGTACAATGATTCCAAAAAAAATCCAGATAGTTGAAGTTGGGCCGCGTGACGGTTTACAAAATGAAAAGAAATGGGTCAAGACTGAGACTAAAATTGCTTTAATTGAGAAACTGGCTGACGCAGGACATACAAAAATCGAGGCGGCAAGTTTTGTCAGTCCAAAATGGGTTCCGCAAATGAAAGACGCTTTTCAGGTTCTCTCAGGAATAAAGCGCCGACCTGGAATAAGTTATCCGGTACTGACTCCAAACCTTAAAGGTTTTCAAAGGGCACTGGAAGCAGGTGCGACTGAGGTTGCAGTCTTTGGGGCGGCTTCTGAGGCTTTCTCTCAAAAAAATATCAATTGTTCCATTTCTGACATTTTTGCCGCTAAATCTACCACGTCTGCAACAGGAACCTCACC
>DTUH01000277.1 GCA_012964265.1 Candidatus Lambdaproteobacteria bacterium | reverse complement strand
CTCAACACATTTAAGGTGGAGGATCAAGGTTCCATAGACATGGTCAGTCGTACAAAACAGATAGAACAGAACAACCTGACACATAAAAAAGTGGAGGTTGAGGAAAATCTGTCAAATACAGAACCTGAAAATATGCAGGAAACACATATGGGTGTAGAAAACAAATCCTTACCTCCTTTCAGATAATCAACTGAAATCTCTAAAATCCGCCTGGATTATCTACCTGCAATGCTAATTACCAAAAGCCCAAATAACACTGCAACTGCTAAGTTAATGTCGGTTCCTGAACCAACAGAAGATGAATTCAATCTTTTTCGTAAATTGGTTCAGAAGGAACTGGGTTTTGAATGGGGAGATGACAAGAAATACTTGCTCTACTCAAGAGTTCAGAGAAGGCTTCAAAAAAACAAGTTGCAAACTTTCCAGAACTATTATGATTTTATTGAAAGAGAAGAAAACAAAAGTGAGCGACAGTATCTTTACAATGCTGTTACAACAACCAAAAGCGAGTTCTACAGAGAAAAAAAACATTTCGATTTTCTTCGTCAAAATATTTTCCCAGAGTTGAAAAAACAGGCATCCATTCGACAACACAAATTGCGATTTTGGAGTGCAGGCTGTTCAACGGGTGAGGAGCCTTATACGCTGGCTTTTGAAGCCCATGATTTTTTTGGTGCAAGTTTAATTTCAAATGGAGGACTGCGAATTCTAGGCTCTGATGTCAATACTGAGGTACTTGAAGCAGCAATACAGGGAGCTTATACAGAGGAACAGCTTAGTTCAGTCCCTGTCGTATTCAATAAGCGTTATTTCAATTTGGCATCTGATGAAAATAATCCTCATCATCTTATCAAAACAGAGATTCAGCAATTAATTCAGTTTCGTCATTTTAATTTAATGTCATCAAAATATCCCATTGCCACAAAATTTCAATTGATCTTCTGCAGGAATGTACTCTATTATCTGCAACCGGAAAGGCGGGAATTTTTAATCAGGAAACTGGTTGATCACCTTGAAGAAGGAGGATGGCTGGTTTTAGGAATCACAGAATCTGGTTATAGTATAGATAAAATGGAAAAACATTCCATCAGCATTTATCAAAAAATTTAAGTCAATATATGATGCAGGAGAAAAAATCACCACAGAGCCACAGAGCACAAAGTGAGAAAAATAAAAACAATTCTCTGTGTCCGCCGTGACTCTGTGGTTAAATACGGTTTTTTGTGTATGTGTCTTTATTACGAAACCATCACTTTTGAATTTAAACATCTATGGAAGTTGTACTTGAAAGTACCGGAATTAAAGTGAAAGGCAACTGCGTTATTCAAGAACTTGAGCCTTTGCAAAAGATTATGCTTGATACTATCGAATCTGAACGCAGTAGTGTCCAAATTGATTTATCTGAAGTAGAAGCCATCGACACTGCAGGGGTTCAGCTACTCACTGTTTGCCGTATAAACGCTCTTGAAAAAGGTAAGACATTCCAGATAACATCTGTGTCCGAACCTGTAAGAGAAGCACTGAAGTTAACAGGATTGGAATCAATGCTTGAAGATTCAAGTAAATCTTAGGTTGCTATGTC
>DTUH01000276.1 GCA_012964265.1 Candidatus Lambdaproteobacteria bacterium | reverse complement strand
CGAAGTGCGTTTGCCATGTCTTGATGGCGAAGAGAAACAGTCATAATGAAATCAATAAGCTAAAAATAATTTACAAAGTTGTCAGGTTCTTTTATTTAGATTCTCGCATCTAGTTTTCAGTTGCTAAATTGCGTGATGCCCCAAAGCGGCCTTCACCATATGATAAGCTGTAAGAAGTTGAGTCAGCATTAGAGGATGACTTATTCTGTTAATTTTTTCCAGTTCTTCAATGGAACGAGTATTTTCTCTTAAATGTTGCGCTTCCGGAATCAGGGCCCACAACAATTCCTCAAGTTTACTTGCACGATGCGTTTCAATACTTCCATGAATATCAAGAATATCGACAGGTTTCCCGTCTTTGTCTCGTGTCAAATCAAGAGAAATTCCTGTATTCGCTCCCACATTCAGCAAAGATGTCAGATCAGGATGAGGCAAAGTAGGGCGTAAAGTATGCCGGACATTGAGTCCCGGGCCAACTTCATCATCCTTACCTTCCGGACGGTAAAACTGAATTACCATATCCGCAAAAGTTCGCTGCGGCTGAATGAAGGCAGGACTGTCAGCTTTCCGCTTTTCAAGTGAGGCCATCACTTGCTCTTCCGTGTAACCACGCTTGGTGGTATCACGAATGACTTTCCACCGAATACGCAACTCTTCCTCTGGATCCAAATATATTTTTACATCATAATTATTGCGCATGGTCCTCGTACTGTACCCAAGCAAACCCTCAACTACAATGTATGGTTTCGGCTCAACATATTCAGCCGGTTTAAAGGTACCATCAAGATGACTATAGATTGGTTTGATGATGGCTTTACCGTTGCGCAAACTATTCAGATCATTTTCAATAATGTCCAAGTAGTTACATTTTAGATCAAGAGCAGATGTTCCGTTTTCGGCTCGTTGTGTGCGGTCGTACTTGTGATAATCGTCGGTACAAATTGTCACAACTTGATCTTTTCCAAGGATTTCAGCAACTCCTGAGGCTAGTGTAGTTTTTCCTGCAGCTGAATCTCCTACAATCCCGAGAATGATCGGGCGGTCCACACGATTCATTGGCATTGTTTCTCCATTTTCAAGTTAATGTAACAAATATTGAGTTAAGTTTTTCGAGTAAAGGCAGCTGATTTTTTACAAAAATGCTAGTTTGAAACTTGCCTCTTAAAACTTGTTTATCTATTGTGCCAATTAGTTAAAGACACTTTTTCTTTGGAAACTCCGGTCACAATCAAAGTCTCTGTCCGGAAATGATGTTTAGTGAGTTTAACTCCACTAAATAACAATCCGGAGGTAATTCCGGTAGCGCAAAAATGAACATCATTTGAACCAATCAATTCATCACGGTCATACCAGCGTTCGGTATCCAACCCCGCTTCCCTGACACTCACAATCTCTGTCGCAAGTTGAGGATTTATTCTTCCAAGAAATTCTCCGCCCATGGCTCGAATCGCACAGGCAGAGATTATTCCTTCCGGTGTTCCACCAGTTCCCATCAGAACATCTACATCGGTATCCGGAGTAGCTGCCATCAATGCTCCGGCAACATCACCCGCCGGATAAAGGGTAACGCGGGCACCGGCTTCATTTATTTCCTCGACAAGGCCACGGTGCCTCGGTTTGTCTAAAACAAACACAGTTAAATCTTTTAAATCTTTTTCAATCAACCTTGCCACAGTTTGAAGTTTTTTTTCTGTAGGCCACCCCATATCTATCTTGCCTCTGGTTTCTGCAGGAGCAGCAAATTTTTCCATATAGAATGCCGGTCTTGGATCAAACATTGTTCCTTTTGGAGCAGTCACGATGACAGCCATGGCATTTGTTTGTCCGCCTGCTAAAAACGTAGTTCCTTCGACAGGATCTACTGCAATGTCAAGGTGACCTGCCGCATTCCTGTCGCCAAATACTTCACCGTTGTATAATTGTGGTGCATCATCCTTTTCACCTTCGCCGATTACAATTGTACCGCTCAGTTTTAATTCAGTAAGAGACACCCGTATTGAATCAACTGCGGCTTTATCTCCTCCTTCTTTGTTACCTCGGCCAATCCAGTCATAGGATGCAAGCGCCGCTTTTTCGGTAACTTTACGAAGCAGGTAAGGAAAAATTAAATCGTGGGTATCCACGCTGTCCATAACAATTTTTCAGGTACGGAGTTGGTTCACAGCTGAATGGTGAACAATATTACTATATTAAAAAGAATATGCAAACCCTCTTATAGGTGGGTGTTTTAAATCTTATAAGTAGTGAGAATACTACCCAAATGGGTGGCAGATCTAAAACCGTTTTCAGCTCAAAGCTTTGGCGGCAATATCACTGCGAAAATGTTTTCCTTTGAAATGTACCTTTTCGATCATGGAATATGCTTGCTCTCTGGCTTCCGAAATGTCTGCACCTTGAGCGCAAACACCAAAAACTCGACCGCCGTTTGTCACAAGTTGTTCATTTTGGTTCGTCGTTCCGGCGTGAAAAATTTGTGTTTTTGCTGTGAGGGTTTGAGGAAGAGTTATGGGCAAGCCTTTGGTGGGTGGTCCGGGATAACCCGGTGCTGCCGCAATCACGCAAACCGAAGCTCCGGCTTTCCAAAGCAATTTTATTTCATGAAGTCGTTTTTCGGCAACAGCCAAAAAGATTTCCGCCAAATCATTTTCCAGGCGGGGCAAAATCACCTGTGTTTCCGGATCGCCAAATCGTACGTTAAACTCAATCACTTTTGGGCCATTTTCTGTGATCATCAAACCGGCGTAAAGTATCCCGCTATAAGGCGTTCCCTCAGCAGCCAACCCTTCGGCAACAGGACACAGTACACGTTCATTTATTTCCGGAAGCCATTTTTCCAGATGCGGAACCGGAGAATAAGCTCCCATACCACCTGTATTCGGTCCACGGTCACCATCAAAAACCGGCTTATGATCCTGTGATGGAACCATCGGTAAAACTGTCTTGCCATCCACAAAAGCCAGCACGGTCATTTCCTCTCCACGTAAACATTCTTCTATCACAACCTTTGTTCCGGACTCACCAAAAACTTTCTGAACCATGGCAGCCCTCAAAGCCGTTTCTGCCTCTTTAATAGTTTCGGCGACAGTTACTCCTTTTCCTGCAGCCAATCCATCGGCTTTGATCACAATCGGCGCGCCTTGCTCATTGACATAGGCCAGTGCTTCCTCAAAATCATCAAGTTCCCGGTAAGCCGCCGTGGGAACGCGGAAGCGTTCCATCACTTTTTTTGCATACGCCTTACTGCCCTCCAAACGAGCTGATTGCCTGTTCGGACCAAAAATTGGCAAACTCCGTTTTTCAAAAAAATCTACAATCCCATTCGTTAACGGATCTTCCGGACCAACAACGGTTAAATCAATTTTATTTGTTTCAGCAAAATCAGCCAATTCATCAATTTGCTTTGCCTGTAACGACACACATTCCGCGATTTCAGCAATGCCCGGATTGCCCGGCGCACAAAATATTTTGTGGTCGGTATCACTGCCTTTTAGCTTCCAGACTAATGCATGCTCACGTCCGCCGCCGCCAATTACAAAAATTTTCATTTACAGTTCCTGCTGAAATTTCTGAATTGCTTCAGGTAGTAATTGGTGTTCCACATTATGAATTTTTTCTGCCAAACTTTCTTCTGTATCGTCCGGATCAACACTTACTTTCCGTTGTAAAAAGATGTTCCCGGTGTCCATTCCCGCATCAACAAAATGCACTGTAACACCGGTTTCTTTCACACCTGTCCGCCATGCTTGTCCTATGGCGTCTTTACCTGGAAATAAAGGCAGGAGAGATGGGTGCAGATTGATCATTCGTCCTTCCCATTTTTCCAGTAAAACGCTTCCCACCAAACGCATGTAACCAGCCAAAACAACAAGATCAATTGCTGCTGTTTTCAACTTTTCCGCAATAACAGTCTCGAATGCTTTTTTATCCGGAAAATCTTGCGGACGAAAAATAAAATCCGGAATATAGCGTTTTTTCACCTCTTCCACAACCGGAGCTTCCAGACGATCACAGACCAATAAATCCAGCGAAACTCCTTGAAGTTCATCCGCAAGAATTGCATCATGAATCGCCAGCAAATTCGATCCGCGTCCGGAAGCAAAAACAGCAATCCGCATATTACACCCACCTCATTTCCGGTTTGTTTCCGGATACAATTTGCCCTATGCGGTAAACCGTTTCACCGCTTTGTTCCAAAATATTTTTCGCCGTATTTTCGGCTGATTCCGGAATACAAATCACAAAGCCGATTCCCATATTAAATACCGGAAACAGTTCTTCATCCGGAAGTCCGCTTTCATTTCTCAGAAAAGAAAAAACCGGCAAATCCGACCACGAACTTTTTTCAATTTCCGCAACCGTGTTTTCCGGAAGCATCCGCGGCACATTTCCGGTCAATCCTCCTCCAGTAATGTGCGACATTCCCAGTACATCGACAATTTCCAGTAATTTCAAAATTGATTTGACGTAAATTCTGGTTGGAGTCAAAAGAGCTTCACCAATAGTTCCTGCAGATCCGGGGAGAGTTTCGTTTAAATTCAGCGAATGTTCTGTAAAAATTCGGCGTACCAATGAAAAACCATTGCTGTGAACACCGTTGGAAGCAAGGCCCAGCAAAACATTTCCGACTTCTATTTTGCTGCCGTCAATCAATTTTTCCTGCTCTACGGCTCCAACCGCAAATCCTGCCAAATCGTATTCACCTGATTCATACATCCCTGGCATTTCCGCCGTTTCTCCACCAAGTAATGCGCAGCCTGACTGCAGACAGCCCTCGCTGATTCCTCGTACAACAGCCTCTACTTTTTGCGGAAACAACTTTCCGCAAGCCAAATAATCCAGAAAAAACAGCGGCTCCGCTCCCTGAACCAAAATATCATTGACGCACATTGCCACCAGATCAATGCCGATCGTATCATACCGGTCTAATTCAAAAACCAACTTCAGTTTTGTACCTACGCCGTCTGTTCCGGAAACGAGCACAGGATTTTTATATTTGCTTTGGTGAAGCGCAAACAATCCGCCAAATCCTCCAAGTCCGCTCAAAACTTCCGGTCGCAACGTTCTCAATGCCAACGGTTTTATCCGTTCAACTGCTTCATCTGCAGCCGCTAAATCAACTCCGGCTTTTTGGTAGGCTTTCAAGTATTTTCGTAGAGTAAATGATTTTTTGACTATAGCTGATTTAACAAGTTGGAGTAGGATAGCTTCCATTGAAACAGGCAAGACAATGGCCTTGATTTACGGTTACATCCTTGCGGTCAATGGCAGCAATCATTCCTTCAGCAGAAATAAAATGTAAAGAATCCGCACCTATTTTTTGACATATTTCCTCCGGAGTTTGGGTAGCAGAAATCAATTCCATGCGGCGGGCAGTGTCAATTCCATACAGACAGGGATGCGTAATCGGTGGTGATGTGACACGCATATGGACTTCAGTGGCACCGGCAGCTTTGAGAATTTCCACTATCCGCCCACTGGTTGTACCGCGTACAATTGAATCATCAACCAAAATTATACGTTTTCCCTCAACTGCTTTTCTCACAACACTCAGTTTCATCCGGACACCTTTTCGTCGTAACTCCTGATCAGGCTGAATGAAAGTACGTCCAACATAGCGGTTTTTCATCATACCTAATTCGTAAGGCAAACCGCTTTCTTCTGCAAAACCAATTGCCGCAGCCAGACCTGAATCCGGGACGCCTATCACAACATCCGCTTCAGTTGGAACTTCCCTGCAAATTTGCCGGCCCATTTCTTTACGCACATTATGCACGCTGATTCCATCAATTTCACTGTCCGGACGGGCGAAGTAAATATATTCAAAAGAACAAATTGAACGTGGGCTTGGCTCCATGAAAGTTTGAGAATGCAAACCTTCCGCATCAATTATCAGCATTTCACCGGGCGCAATTTCCCGTACAAATTCTGCTCCACAAACATCCAGTGCGCAAGTTTCTGAAGCCACCACCCAGCCTTCATCCAGTTTTCCCAGAGAGAGCGGATGAAAGGCCCTCGGATCCTGTGCCGCCACCAGTTGAGTTTCAGTCATAAAAAGCAGAGCATATGCGCCTTCGATCATACGCAAGGCATCCTGGATCGCCTGCACAATCGGCGGTCCGGAACGTGCGATAAGATGTGGGACCACTTCAGTATCGCTGTTGGTTTGAAAAATAGAGCCCTGCCTTTCCAACTGACTGCGCAGACGTTTGGCGTTTACCAAATTCCCGTTGTGGGCCACCGCCACCCGACCACCCGTATAACGAAACACCAGTGGTTGAGCATTCAGCAAACCGCTGTCCCCGGCGGTGGTGTAGCGCACATGCCCAATTCCGATATGTCCAGTAAGCTGGATATGCTGATCTTGACTAAATGCTTCTGTTACTAATCCCGTTCCGCGATGCGTATGAAATTTTTCTCCATCGGAAACACAAATTCCCGCGCTTTCCTGTCCGCGATGCTGAAGCGAATGCAAGCCGAAATAGGTTAATTCCGCAGCTTGAGGATTATTAAATACTCCAAAAATTCCACACATGTTATGAACTGATAATGATCTTGTTGAAGAGAGTTGACCTGCTAAAAATCATCTCCCACCTGAAACATCGAGCAAAGCACCCGTCGTGTATGAGGACTCACCGGAAAGCAACCACATTATGGCTCTTGCTACTTCTTCAGGGCTTCCACCTCTTTTCATGGGAATAGTACCTTTAATACGATCCACACGTCCCGGTTCGCCTCCACTGGCATGAATATCCGTATCTATTATGCCGGGCCGAACAGCATTGACCCTGATCCCTTCCTCAGCCACTTCCCGCGCCAAACCTATCGTAAAGGTATCAATAGCCCCCTTGGATGCGGCATAATCAACATATTCCCCGGGGCTTCCCAGTCTTGCAGCCGCAGAGGAGACGTTGACAATCGCTCCACCGTTACCTCCATTTTTACGGGACATTCGTTTGACAGCTTCTCTCGCGCACAAAAAAGAACCCGTAATATTTGTCAAGAAAACACGGTTTAAGCGTGCCGCATCCATGTCCGCAATTCTCATTTGCGTTTCCAGTATTCCAGCATTGTTCACAAGTGCACTGACAGTTCCCAATTGAACGTCTACCGTTTGGAACAAATCCACAACCTCCTCTTCCAATGAAATGTCAGCACAAACAGCAATCGCACGTCCACCGTTAGAATTGATTTCATTGACAATTTTTTCAGCAGCTTCTTCGTTTTTCAAATAATTAACACAAACAGCATATCCATTTCTACCGGCGATTAGTGCTGTTGCGGCGCCAATACCTCGGCTTCCGCCGGTAACGATAAGCACGTCATCCATCTAAAACCTGGAAATGTTCTGTTAAAGATAATTCAAAAAATTAAAATTACTGTTCCATCTCACGTTCAATCGGGAACTGTCAGTGCACT
>DTUH01000275.1:1224-7463 GCA_012964265.1 Candidatus Lambdaproteobacteria bacterium | reverse complement strand
TATCAACCTACTGAGATTTGACCAATTTTAAAAATGACAAAAAAGAGTTTCAAAGTAGTTTCAAACTTTTTAATTCTTATATAAAATAAATATTTTATAGAAATAATACTACTGGCTGGAATAAAATAAGCTGAAAAAGAAAAATTATTGCTGAAAAAATCAGGGTTTTATGCAGAGCGCTGAATCGAAAAAAATTACCACAGATCCGCAGAGGTCATAGAGATAAAATAATTAAATAATGAAAAACAAGTGTGGAATTATTTTACTTTTTACTAATTCGTCAAAAAAAATAACTTTTTAAGCATATGCTTGATCAACGTCTTTTTGCCAACATCGATTGGACTCTGTGTTTTTTAGTCCTGCTGATTTCCGGGGTGGGTTTAATTGCGCTTTCTTCTGCGACTTTAGGAATCCCCGGAAAGGAAGATTATTTAATTCAACAAGTTTATCGTATTGTTGCAGGAATAGGAGTAATAATTTTAACCCAGTTTATTCACTATCGGCTTTGGGCACGCCTTGGATTTTTGATGCATTTGCTGGTGATAGTTCTGTTGGTTCTTGTGTTGTTGTATGGAACAGGAGGCCCCGGAGCACCTGTACAGCGCTGGCTTAAAGTTGGTCCATTTTTTTTCCAGCCCTCAGAGTTCAGCAAGTTCACGCTTGTGTTGGCGCTTTCACATCATTTTAGAGGCTTTGAACAGCCCAAAGGAAATTGGCTTTGGATGATTTGGCCGCTTACTTTAATGGCGGTTCCTGTTGTCCTGATTATCAAGCAGCCGGACTTGGGCACGGCCTTGTTGCTGGTGATTGTTTTCATCCCAATTATTTTTTTGATGGGTATTCGCTTTAAGACCATTTTTATTTTAGGCCTTCTATCATTGGCGTCACTGCCAATCGTCTGGATGTTTGTGCTCAAATCATATCAAAAAGGGCGGATCCTGACTTTTCTAAATCCTGAACGTGATCCTCTGGGTTCCGGTTATCACATAATTCAATCCAAAATTGCGATTGGAAGCGGGGGAATATTTGGCAAAGGTTTTGGTAATGGAACACAAGGTCAACTGAACTTTTTACCTGCGCATCATACTGATTTTATTTTTGCTGTTTTTTCTGAAGAGTGGGGATTTATTGGTGCAATGCTGGTACTTGTGCTGTTTTTAACTCTGACATTGTGGTCACTTGCAGAGGTGTTAATAGCAAAAAATCGTGTGAGTGCAGTTTTAATTACCGGAATTGTCGCAATAATTATTTCACATGTTTTGATCAATATCGGCATGACAACCGGGTTGATGCCGGTTGTGGGTGTACCTCTTCCTTTTTTCAGCTATGGAGGTTCTTCAATGATTTCCATGATGTTTGGCATAGGCCTGTTGCTGAACATACGTATGCGTCGTTTTGAAAAAAAGTAATCAGCTTAAGTTCTAAATCTCCTTTGTAAAAAATCCTGCTTGTCAATAATTAATGGTTCGTCTTCGTTTTGCTCCAAGTCCCACCGGCTACCTTCATGTAGGGGGTTTGCGTACGGCGTTATTTTGTTGGTTTTATGTACGTCAGCATGCTGGAAAATTCATCTTCCGGTTGGAAGACACTGACCAAAAAAGGTTGGTGAAAGGTTCCGAAAATGATCTGGTTCGGATGTTGGAGTGGGCCGGAATTGATCTGGACGAGGGGCCGGGAATTGGAGGCGATTACGTACCATATCGTCAATCCGAACGCCTGGGAATATACAAGTCGCATGTCCGGAAGTTACTTGACGAAGACCATGCTTATCCATGTTTTTGCTCTCCGCAACGTCTGGATAACTTAAGAGAAGAACAGCGGACCAAAGGCGAAATTCCGCGTTATGATGGATATTGTAGAAATCTAAACAAAGAAGAATCCGTTCTGCGCGTTGCTTCCGGTGAAGCACATGTCGTACGCATGAAAATACCGGAAATTCCGGAAACTCTGGTGCTCAATGATTTAATCCGCGGCAGCGTCTCAATTGAAACCAGTCAAACCGAAGACCAGGTAATTATCAAAAGTGATGGTTTTCCGACTTATCATTTGGCAGTTGTAGTTGATGACCACTTGATGCAGATAACGCATGTTGTACGTGGAGAAGAGTGGCTTCCTTCGTTTCCGAAACATTTGCTGCTTTACCGCTATTTTGGCTGGGATCCTCCTGAATTCGCTCACTTACCTTTAATCCTAAATCCTGATCGTTCCAAACTTAGCAAACGGCAAGGTGATGTTGCCGTGGAAGATTTTCGGGATCAAGGCTACCTTCCGGAAGCTCTGGTTAATTTTATTAGTTTACTTGGCTGGTCGCCTGCTGAAGACAGGGAATTGTTTTCACTTTCGGAACTTATCAAAGAATTTAGTTTTGAACGGGTTAACAAATCCGGAGCCGTTTTCGATCGAGACAAACTGAATTGGATGAACCAACAGTATATTCAAGATTTGGATCAGGAAGATTTATTACAGCGGCTGCTTCCTTTTATAGCCCAGACACCTTATGCGGAACAGGATGCCGCTTTGCTCAAAAAAGCCGTAAATATTCTTCAGTCCCGTTTAGTGACACTGAAGGAAATCGGAAAACGTCTGGCATTATTTTTTGAAGAAAATCCGGTAGCAACAGATCCCGATGTTTTAAGTCTTTTGAGGCAGGAAACATCGAAGCAGGTGCTTGCGGAATTTATCAGGCAGGTGGAAACCCTTGAAAGCCTGACAGAAGAGAACTTGGGTAGCTTGATGAAAAATGTGCAAAACGCGACAAATATCAAAGGTAAAAATTTGTGGCTGCCTTTACGTTACGCAATCACCCTCGAAGTTCAAGGTCCAGAATTAAAATTGATAGTTGATTTGTTTGGCAGGGAAAAATGCCTCCGTCTGGCACGACGTGCATTGGAATTATGAAACGAATTTAAGAGGCCGGAAAAAAGAAAAATTAAAAATGTTTCACCCAGAAAATGAAAATTTAATCAAGAGAACTGTGCCTGGATGCGTGAAATTAACATCCATTATTTCTGTCAGTTTTCTGTCAGTTTTCTGCCTTTTTTTTATTTCTTCAAAAGTCTTATTTGCAGCGCCTTTCTCCACAGAAACACTTGCAATTTTTGATTCTAAATTGGAAATTGCAGCAGAAAATATAGCGGAACAGGTACTTGGCCGTGAAAAAAAAGTGGTTATTGCAGTGGTTGATATCTTTAATTATGAAACTCAGGAGCGTGACGTAAAGGCCGAATTACTTGAGGAACAACTCTCGGACTTGCTCTTTGAAAAACTGCCGAATCAAGTTGTGCCATATTTCGAAATAGTATATTTGCGTTTGGAATGGAGAAGCAGGTTTCCGGAAATCCTGCATGATCCGCTTACGGAAGATATTGCAAAACTTACGAATGCGGACTGGCTGCTGACTGGAACGTATGAAAGTATCAGGGGGCTGCTCTCTGTAAACTTAAATCTTTATGAACTTAAAAGCGGAGACCTTTTGTGGCAAACCGTTGTCGGTAAGCAAAGAATTGAAGAAAATGAACAAGAAGAAATTACCCCTGAAGAAATAGCGACGCAAGAAATGGAGCAAACAAGTTCGGAACCCTCAACTCAAAAAATCACTCAATTTCATGCACCAGTTCTTCCTTCAATTTCCCGGTACCCTTCTTTTGAACAGGAAAGGAGCACTCAGAAAAAAACCGAATTGTTTTCAACTCCAATTCCTGCTCTTCCTCCTCCGGTTGAAGAAGAAGTGCAAAAAATTCCGCATGAAATGGTATTAATTTCTGAAGGTGAATTTCTGATGGGCAGTGATTTTGGAGACGAAGATGAGTTGCCGGATCATTTAGTTTTCATCAATAGTTTTTACCTTGATCAACATGAAGTGACAAATTTGGATTACAGTGAATGTTTATCTTGTGAACGTGGTCACGGCGGTTTTGACACAATCGATCCGCAACAGCCTGCAGTCTATGTTGACTGGAACAATGCTGATGCTTATTGTAAAACCCAGAACAAACGTTTGCCGACAGAAGCAGAATGGGAATATGCTGCACGTGCAGGAAGCGAGAGTGAGTACAGTTTTGGTGACAATGTAAGCTTTCTCGAAAACTACGCCTGGGTGGAAACAAACACGACTGATCTTGGTCTCTGGGGTGCGAGAAAAGTGAGCAGCAAAATAGCGAATCAATGGGGTTTGTTTGATCTTTACGGTAACGTTATGGAATGGGTTCAAAATTACTACACACAAGATTATTTTATCTCTGTTCGTCAACCCAATAATCCAAAAGGACCGAGTTTGCCTTTGGATGAGAATTATCCTCTACGTGTGGTCAGGGGGGGTGCCTGGGGTGGATTGTATGGCGCTGGAACTCCTGCAGGAGTACGTTCTGCTAAACGCTATGCGTTTACAGAATGGACACGTTCTTTTCAAATAGGTTTCCGCTGCGCAATGGATGTTTTTAAAAAAATTGAAACGAATTAAAAAAAATCATTATTCATGAATTTTCCTGAAACAAAGCCGTATGTCTGAAATTCCGTTTGAATCACAGATTCCGCCTTCAAAAGCAAAACTTGCAGCAGCACTGAACAAGCCGCTGGTTACTCGTAAAGTATCTGATTCTGCAAATGAAAAGATTTTACCTTTCAGCACCGATTTAGAACTGCGTGATCGTTATATAAATTTCTTTAACGGATTGCGCCTTGGGAAATTGCTGGAGGATCTGGATTTGATTGCAGGACAGGTGGCCTACAAACATACAGAAGGTTGGGAACGCGGAATGACCATTGTCACCGCAGCATGTGATCGAATCGATTTGCTGGGAGAATTGCACAGTGACCGTGATCTGCAGCTTCTTTCCAGCATAAATTGGGTGGGGCGTAGTTCTCTAGAAGTTGGAGTACGGATTTCGGCAAAAGAAGGAAAAACATGGAAAAGGGTAGCACGTGCTTATTTTATTATGGTTGCCCGGCGTGATGGAAAAGCAGAAGCGGTGAATAAACTTGAACTGGTAAGCAAGGATGATCAACGGCGTTTTCAGGAAAGTGAACAACGTCAGCAGGAACGTAGAGCCATAGCCAAAACCAGTTATCTCAAAGATACACCGACCGCCAGGGAAAGTCATGTGCTGCATGATCTGTTTCTGCGTATTAAAAATGGAGAAATCGCTGGTGTCGCCATGGAGGATTCCATCAGGCAATCTACGCTGCTGATGCATCCACAGTCCCGCAATGTTCATAATAACATTTTTGGCGGTTACCTGATGCGGGAAGCATTTGAACTGGCTTGGAATATTACATATCTTTTTTGCAGAAAAAAACCGAAATTCATCAGCATGGATCACATGTACTTCTACAAGCCTGTTGAAATTGGTTCGATAATTTCGTTTACAGGAACAGTTGTTTACACTGTCGATAAATCATTGATGGTCGAAGTTGTCACAGAAGTCATTCGTCCAAAATCAGGAGAGACACAAGTGACCAATGTTTGCTATTTTACTTTTAATGCCCTTGATTATTCCGGAAACCTGCAGCAGGTTCCGCTAATTTTACCACACAGTTATGAGGAAGGTTTGAAATACCTTGATGGTGCAAAACGTTTTATACTTGGTGAGAAAAAACGTAATAACGCGCTTTGAAAAAAATTAGCGGCCAAGAAAACAAAATTCGAATCTTCTCCAGTGTCATTCCGGGTGAAGTGCAGCGTAAACCCGGAATCCAGGGTAGATACTACAAATCTTGAACTTTGCCGGATCATGAATCTGGAGCCCGTTTCAAGTCCGGGATGACAAGAGAAAAACTGATTCAGGAAGCATTTTAACACTCAACCACAAACACAGCAAAACACATAAAAGATGATCAACAAAGCACAAACATCACATCTTGACTCCCTCGGTTCTTTTCTGGCAATGGAAATTTTTTCCAGAGCACAGGAACTTGAAGCTCAAGGTCGAGATATCATCCATCTGGAATTCGGGGAGCCGGATTTTTCCGCTCCGGCTGATGCAGTCGAATCTGTCCGGAAAAGTATGGAAATTAATACTGCCGGATATACCTTTTCTCAAGGACTGGAGGGGCTGCGAATCGAAATTGCGAATAAATACTCACTCGATTATGGTGTCAAGATTCTTCCGGAACAAGTTCTTGTTTCCAATGGCTCATCGCTGTTACTCTATTTGGCAATTCGGATACTTGCTCCACCCGGAAGTCATGTCATTCTCACTGATCCTTGTTATGCCTGTTACGAAAATGTAGTACGGCTGGCT
>DTUH01000275.1:0-1103 GCA_012964265.1 Candidatus Lambdaproteobacteria bacterium | reverse complement strand
ACCAATGAATCCTACCGGTGTGGTCTTTTCTTCCGAAGTGATGACGGCCCTCGCTGATTTGGATATTCCTGTTATTTCGGACGAAATTTACGCGGATTTGAGTTTTGAAGATCCGCCTAGCAGTTTTTTAAGCTTTTCAACACAAACGGTGGCAATTCACGGTTTTTCTAAATCCTACGCCATGACAGGATGGCGCCTGGGCTACATGATTACGCCCTTGGAATGGATGCCTGCGGCGGATCGTCTACACCAGAATCTGATGATTTCTGCAACACAGTTTATACAGGAAGCGGGGATTTCAGTTTTGCGAAAAAGTGCAGCTTACTGTGAGGAAATGAAAAAAGAATTTAATCTCAGACGGCTGTTTGTTTTGGAACGAATGCGGGAGCTCGGAATGGATCTGGGATACACACCGACAGGCGCGTTTTATGTGCTTTACAAGTATCGCGATTCTGGTAAATCTTCACTGGAACTTTGTCATGAAGTGCTGGAAAAAACCGGTGTAGCGATTGCTCCCGGTAGCGATTTTGGCCTTGCTGCAGAAGGTTTCGTTCGGATCAGTTACGCGCAATCCATGGAAAATATCGACCGTGCCCTGATTAAGCTGGCAGAATGTAAGTTGTTGACAAGTTAGAACTTCGGCATTTGCATCTCATCCGGAATGCGCTGGCTGGAGAATCGAATGCGTTCTGTTGAGATTTAGAAATACATACGTTTTTCGGACATTCCGGAAGAGAGATAAGATTAAGATTCCGAAAATGTTGATCTTCCTATTGCGATTCAACCCAGGATTCTACGGCTGTAATTCGTTCAAAAGAATCAACCGTTACGTGAATTATTTTGGTCTAGCCTTCCGGTAGAAAGGCTAGTACGGATACAATTTTCAGACAATCAGATATTGGCATTTGGCTTGAAACCTATTTTTTGTTTCGGTTTTTCTTTGGGTGGACTAAGCAGAGGACGGAGCTTTTGAAACAAGTCGCTTAGCGCACTGTCATGAACGAGCAGTGTTTTTTCAATCTCGGCAAGCCGCTGAATAATTTTTTGGTTGGTGGTCAATTCTTCCCGCATTTTTACAAACGCACGCATGATGAAGAGATTCA
>DTUH01000274.1 GCA_012964265.1 Candidatus Lambdaproteobacteria bacterium | reverse complement strand
CAGCGGCACCACATATTGAGCTTCATTGGGAAAAAAGCTCTGTCTGGTTTCGATATTAAGGGCAGGAAATGGATTGTTGGATGGATTTATGGATCTTGTTCCTTCAGCGAGAGTGGGTCACATTGGTCTTTACCGTGATCCAAAAACTCTGGTAGCAGTTGAATATTACATGAAGCTTCCGGATTTAATCAATCAGCGTCTTGTTCTGGCCTTGGATCCGATGCTGGCAACGGGACATTCTTCCGCGGCAGCGGTAACACGGTTAAAGGAAAACGGTGCAGAAAATATTCGCTTTGTTTGCCTGCTTACTGCACCGGAAGGGATTGAATATTTTAACAAGACACATCCGGATGTGCCTGTTTACACAGCGGCAGTTGATGAAAAACTGAATGACCATGCTTATATTTTACCCGGTTTGGGAGATGCCGGGGATCGTATTTTTGGAACAAAATAAAAATGGAAGTTACATCCAATAAAACCTTCCAAGTCAGCGCTGACATTGATTACGTTTGGTCAGTGTTGAACGAGCCGGAACAAGTCGTGGTTTGCGTTCCGGGAGCACAACTTACAGAGACCATTGACGAAGATCATTTCAAAGGAAAAGTCACCATTAAAATAGGTCCGGTGACTGCAAAGTTTAATGGTAAAATTGAGTTCACTCAGCGCGACAGTTCCAAGTACGAGATGGCAATGGAGGGCACGGGAGCAGACATCAGCGGAAAAGGTGGTGCAACAATGAATATGTCACTAAGTCTCAAAGCTCTTGAAACAGGCACAGAAGTCACGTGTATTATGTCTGTTTCCATCACTGGCCGTATCGCTCAGTTTGGTGCCCGTATGATTGAAGCAGTCAATAACAAACTATTTGATCAGTTCATTCAAAACTTTTCTAACTTGCTTGCACGGGAAAATGTAGAAACAGATGCTGAATTTATTGCAGCCGAAGCAGAACCGGTTAAAGCCGCCTCGCTTGTTGGTTCAGTCATTTTGTCTGAACTCAAAAAAAAATTCGGCAAAAAAGTAGATCTAGAATGAAAAGCTTCCGGCACATTTTTAGGATTTGTCAGCAATGATTTCCGCCGTCATCTTGGCTGCCGGAGAGTCACGGAGAATGGGAGTTCAAAACAAACTTCTGCTGCCGATTGGCGGAGAAATCTTGATCCGGAAATTTGTGAAATCTGTTTGTGCCTCAGAAGTTGATAATGTTCTGGTTGTTGTCGGCCACGAAGCAGAAAAGATAAAAACTGTTTTACAGGATCAGCCTGTGCGATTTGTGGATAATCCCTGCTATGTGGAAGGTATGACCACCTCCATTCATTCCGGTGTTGGGGCTGTGTCTCCAAAAAGCGATAGTTTGATGATTTGCCTCGCTGATCTGCCCTTTGCTGAAACCTCCGACTTCAACCGTTTAATTCACGCTTTTTCTGATTTCAATGAAACAGAAAGTTCACTGATTATTGTACCGGTTTTTCAAGGCCAACGAGGAAATCCTGTTTTGTTTTCCAGTCAATTCAGAGAAATTATTTTGGAGCACAAAGGAGAGGGCTGCCGGGGCATTATCCAGGAATATCCGGAGTGTGTCCGAGAAGTCATCATGGAGAAT
>DTUH01000273.1 GCA_012964265.1 Candidatus Lambdaproteobacteria bacterium | reverse complement strand
TCACCAACTGGCTAGGGATGAACACTTTCTCAGGAGTTACCTGACGAGCATCAATTTGAAAAACATCCACCACTGAGTTTTCCTCGTTCGTGTCGGTCACCAAAGACATGATGTTCATGAGCAGGCTTTCCCAAATTGACATTTCCATGTCGCTCATATCCATAGACATGGCACGGTGTTGAAGCACAGGCATCCTGCCATCCGACACATCCACCAAAATTTCTAATCGTTCGCCCGTCGCAAAGGTGAAACCTGCTGCCTTTATCGGCTCTTCCAACAATCCACCGTCTGAGGCAATAATATGAAATTCACGCTGGTCATCAAAACTCAGGTGGTAAGTAGTAGCATTGGAACCATTTAATAAACGTAATCGAATCAGTGATTTACTGGCCTTTAATACTGGATTTACAACACCATTAACCAACACCAGCCCACCTTGCTTACCCATCGTTTCATCCTCTATGCCTGTCAGGTATCTAAAGGATCCATCTGCATTGAAATCACGCTCCTGAATAATGACTGGAAAATCATCCACCCCATAGTCAGACGGCAAACCCAATTGTTGGCTCGCGTCGTCATCAATAATGAACATCCCGGCTAGCCCTTGATAAACCTGCTCACCGGTGGCATGCAATTGATGGGAGTGGTACCAAAGTGTGGCCGCAGGTTGAATGACCTCGAATTCGGTATTCCACTCTGCATTTGGTGCAATGGGTTGATGTGGCCCGCCGTCCGCCTTAGCCGGCAGCTTTACCCCATGCCAGTGCAGGGTGGTTGTCTGGTCAAGGCTATTCTTGACCTTGATGTGAACACGATCCCCCTTGTTTGCTCTTAAAGTCACCCCCAAAAACGGCTGATTGATGCCCCAAGTCGGAGTTTTAAATTTTTCTGAAAATTTGCTGAAGCCCGACTGTACATTCAAATCAAAGTAAACGTCAGCACCAGAACGAGTGCTTTGTACCAAGGGCGGCACTTTGAATTTATTGGAAAATAAAACTTTCGTTTCCGCTTGCATCCACTGCACGGGAACAAGTACAGCCGCTGCGGTTGCTTGGATAAACCTTCTTCTGGAAATCATCTTGGTTTTACGAGCAATTGTTGTGTTTGCGGAACATTTCCGGATCGTGCCCTTCAGGAATGTTGTCGCAGGGATCTTGCGAGGATGAGTAGCCCCGCAGTTGGTTGTAGCGGCTGATCTGCTGTTCCGACAGCAACTTGGGCGTTTGCAGGTGCGTGGACAGGTGGATGTAGCGCAGCTCACTCCGGGTTGTATCGATTTCCCCCAACAGCTCGTGCAGGAGTGGAGCTGTGATGGCCCGTTCCATGAAGTGTCGCTCTAATTCTGTTTCCAGTGCAATCAACTCTTTACCCTTGGCAATGGCCTGCTTTTTCATCTTGGATTGAAGCTCCTCAATTTTGCTAATCTGTTCCGAGGTCAGAGAAATCTCGGCCTTCATCTCCAATAGGTGCACCGGACCGGGCACCCCGTTCAATTCGTCGGCCTTGGCCAACCCCCAGCCGCTAAAAACAATGTTAGGTGAAAAATAAGTATACCCAAAGTCATAAGACACTTGTTTTGAGTCATTTGTGTCTAAGTTTTCATT
>DTUH01000272.1 GCA_012964265.1 Candidatus Lambdaproteobacteria bacterium | reverse complement strand
AGTCATATCGGATTCCGACCCTATCTTGAGGCTCGTGTACTTCACCTGCCGGATGCCGTGGATGGAATTATGGTAAAAGGAACGGAGTTATATCGGGCGATTGCTGCACACATGGCCGCTCATCTGGTCTATACACGCGAACCAATTTCTGCCGAACATTTATCTCCTGCACAAAGATTTATTATCGGTTTTGCCGAGGATGCGAGGGTGGAGTATTGTGCGAAACAAGAATTTCCCGGTCTTGGCAAACTCTGGCGTACCCTGCATTGTCAACACCCTGAACACCCCGAACACCCTGAACATGCCTCTGTTCCATTGTTGGAACGTTTAGCGTTAGCTCTGTTAGACCGATCGTTCCGCGTGAACGACCTCGGCCTTGATGACATTGCTGAGAAGTTCCATACAAATGTTGAATCCAACAAAAACGATTCTCAATTCACCTGGCATCTAGGTCTGGAGATTTTCAATACGCTGGCTGCACGCAAGGAGGTTCCCAGTCTGCGTCTTTTGGAAGGAATCCGAATTCCTTACCGGGATGACAATCGCTTTATTTGGGACTTTGAGGAATTTGCCTGGTACGACGACGTTGAATATGTTCCCGCCAACCGACGTCAAGTGCGAAAGCGTGCCAGTCTGATGGAATTCGTCAACGAGTTGGATGTCGAGACTGCCGGCGATGACGCACAGGAAATCTGGACTTTGCCCACGGAACTATTTCCGTATGAAGATCACGGAATCAGTTTTAACCAGATGGAGGGAAAGGAGCCAATCAGCGACCCTTTCCATTATCCGGAATGGGATTACCAGGTACAGTTGCACCGCCCCGACTGGGCTACAGTATATGAACGGGGTTATCCCATGGGTAATACTGAGGACATTGAGCAAATTTTAATGGAGCATAAACCGATCACTAACCGCATCAAACAGATTGTTGATCGTCTGCGACCGGAGGGCATGATACGTCAGCGCAAGTTGGAAGATGGGGATGAAATCGACATCAATGCTGCTGTGGAAGCAATAATAGACATTCGCATGGGGAACCAGCCCGATCCGAGAATTACCTTGAAAAATGTGATAAATCGACGTGATTTGGCGATCCTCATTTTGCTTGACCTCTCAGAATCGACTAATGAAACACTAGCCGGATTAGAGAAAACGGTTCTGGAACTTACTCGTGAAGCGAGTGCTTTGGTTTCCACCGCAATCTCCGGAATCGGTGACGCTTTTGCCATTCATGGTTTTTCATCCGACGGTCGACATGACGTGCGTTACTATCGCCTTAAACGCTTTGATCAAGCTTTTGATGAAGAGGCAAAGGGCCGTCTAGCAGGGATGCGGGGAGGTTTATCGACTCGAATGGGAGCGGCCATGCGTCATGCAGGACACCACCTTTCACTTCGTGCTGAAAAACGAAAAATGTTACTGATAGTGACAGACGGATCACCATCTGATATTGATGAACGGGATCCTCAACACTTGCGCATGGATGCCAAAAAAGCAACTGAGGAGTTGCGCACGAACGGCATTATGACATATTGTCTTACACTTGATCCTAGCGCAGATCATTACGTCCAACGGATATTCGGACAGAACCATTATACCATCATCGACAATGTCCAGCGTTTGCCGGAAAAACTTCCTGCTCTTTTTGCTTCATTGACCAGCTGAAAATTCGCATGATTTTAATTCTCCGAAATTCTGAAACTGTGTTTTCTTTCTCCCACCATTTGGAGGGCACAGGCCTGGTGTTTCGTAACTCTTAACTTTTCATGAGGTGTGTACTGTGAACCACGTTAAAATTTCCCCTTCTATTCTTTCTGCGAATTTTGCCCGTTTGGGCGAACATGTAACTGAGGCAGAAGACGCCGGAGTCGATTATATCCATGTTGATGTAATGGACGGACATTTCGTGCCCAACATCACCATTGGCCCGCTGATTGTGAAAGCACTGCGTACTGTGACAAAACTACCGCTGGATGTGCACTTGATGATTGAAAATCCGGAACGTTATATTGAGGATTTTGCTAAGGCCGGAGCCGATATAATTACCGTACATCAGGAGACATGTCCTCACCTGCATCGTACTGTTCAGCAGATTCACAATTTAGGTATACGGGCCGGTGTCAGTCTCAACCCGTCCACTCCCGCGAGCACATTGGATGAAATTATTGCTGAGGTCGATCTTATTCTTGTAATGTCGGTCAATCCCGGATTTGGAGGGCAATCCTACATTCATTCCTGCACCGGGAAAATCCAAAAATTACGTTCGATGCTTAACGCATGCGGATCATCTGCAGATTTGGAAGTGGATGGCGGTGTGAATGTTGATACAGTTTGTGAGGTTATTGGTGCTGGAGCCAACGCGTTTGTTGCCGGTTCCTCCGTTTTTAACGACAAGCAAAGTGTAGCAGAAAATGTGCGGCTTCTCCGAGAGAAGATAGATTCTGCCTGACTTGACGAGGTTTTCTTTTTATGCAGTTCTGAAAAAGCTGGAACCTTTCCGGAAAATCTGGGATATTCACGTACAGTGTATGCCGATTAGGTAATTAGGTACTGTTTCAGTTATTCTTCAATTCCCTGGATTTTCCATGCCGCTCAATTCCTGCCTCAACATTATAATAGCAGATAAAAACTCACTGCTTGTCAGGGGGCTTACTGACATGTTTAAGCAGGATGAACGTTTTGATGTAAGAGCCACCGCGACTGATGGTGAATTGTTTTTAAAGCTTCTCGATCGTATTTCTATTGATGTGGGAATTATTGGCTGGAAGATGCCTTTTGCAAATGGCCGTCAGGTTCTCACCAAACTTCGTGAACGAGAAAGCCCGGTGCGTGTGGTTATTTATAGCGGCGCTGACGTGGCCAGGCAAGTTCGCTCTTTGGGAGGAGCAGGTTTTTATTCAAAAGCAAAACCGCCCGAAGGTTTGATTGATGTAATATTTCAGGTAGGACAGGGGAACAGCATTTTCCCTTATGAGCAGCATGAAGCTGTAACTGATCCGCGTTTTTCTAGTTTGACTGCACGGGAGCTGGAGATTCTCGAGATTTTGTCGCAGGGATATTCCAATAGGAAAATAGCCGCTAAATTGGAGATCTCTAACAACACTGTCAAATTCCACCTGAAAAACCTTTATGAAAAGGTACAAGTGGACAATCGTATCCAAGCGGTTGCATTCTATAACAAATTTTACAAAGAGGAAGTATAATCAAAACATTTTTCTTTTCACTGGCTTTATTAACGGCCGGCACAGTTGCTGCGGCAGAAGGACTGCAGCCATATATCTCGTTCGGAGACAGCGGACAATCGATAGAGGAGACAAATAAATCCCTGTCGGCAGTACTTAAGGCTTCCGGTTTCGAAGTACTGGGTCAATATGCTCCGGCTGAATCACCTGAACGGAGTGTTCTGGTACTTACCCACCCTGAACTGCTGAAAGCTCTGTCAGTATTGCGTCCCACTGCAGGTTTTTTTTAGGCAATCAGAATTGGTTTAATCTCCACCAACGGCCAGACGATCATTTCTATGCAGAATCCGGTTTACTGGGGGAATGCCTACCTCCAGGATGAGTATTCAAAAGCCGGGAATGTCATCAGTAGTTTAAGCAGCGAAATAGTTAAGGCGATCCGGAACGTATTTCCAAATGCAGTACTCAAAAAAGATATGGCTCAACCCAGGAATTTTCCCAGGAGGATCTTCGGGGGTACCACTACATGTTCGGAATGCCTTATTTTGAAGATAATGTACTGATAGGCGAATTCGATTCTCACGAACAAGCTCTGGCGGCAATAGAAAAGAATCTGCAAAAATCAAAAACCTGCAGCAAAGTATTTGCACAGGACATTCCCGGAAAGGAAATCAGGCTCTATGGAGTTGGTCTAAAAGGTGAAACAGTTGAAGGGAATTTTGTTCCGATTATCGACATTGCCGAAGAAAAGCACATGACCTTCATTCCTTATGAACTGCTTGTGATGGGCAAGGAAGTACGCATGCTCCATGGTCGTTTCCGTATTGCGCTCAGCTTCCCTGATCTTACGATGGGTACATTCGCCAACATCATGTCAACTCCAGGTGAAATTGAGGACTTATTAAGCTCGCTTACCAAATAAGTCTAACTGAAAAAGGATTCCTTTTGTCATCCCGGACCTGATCCGGGTTTCTTATCCCTGACGAGGTTGAGGACAAGATTTCGAACAGCCAATTTGATTCCGGTTTTATGCTTCATTTCACCCGGAATGACAATAGAGAAGAATCGAAAGCGGCGTCACATCCCCGTGAATGCAACTCGCAGGATGAGTAACTTGAGCAGCGCGACAGATGGTTCTGCTGACAAAAAACGGGTGGAATCCCAGTCCGGGCAAGGCATTTTACTCACGGCGTTCTCCAATTTTTTCTTCCGGACGTGTCACTTCACTGATACGTACGCCGTAACGCTCGTTAACCACAACTATTTCTCCGCGTGCCATCAGGCGATTACCCACTACAATATCCATAGGTTCGCCGACTATTTTTTCAAAGACTACGATGTTGCCTTTTTTCAGATTCAGTACATTTTGTACCTCCATCTCAGTTCGCCCTATTTCGACGATCATCAGCAAAGGTACATCTTCAATGAATTTAATCGAATGTAAAACTTCATCATCGTCTTTGTTATCAAAACCTAACATCAGTCTTTCCTCAGAAAGGGGCGTTTATTCTCAGGTGAATATCGGACAAAAATTTATACGTTCATCATAGGCCGGAATGATTCCGGATTCTGTGACTCTTGTGAGTGCAGATTATGTGCCTCTTCCGGAATCATTAAATGGATTTCAGACTAGATTATCCATGATATAGCGGCGACGTTCTGCGGTATTATTTCCCATATAGAAGTTAAGCAATTCGGGAATTTCGTGAGTATGTTCAACCCCGACCGGAACTGCCCGCATGTTTTCACCAATAAACTGTCCGAACTCTTTTGGAGATATTTCACCAAGACCTTTAAAGCGCGTTACTTCCAGATGTGTCCCTTTTCGCATGCTTTCAAATGCTTCATCTCTTTCAGACTCGTTGTAACAATAGCGTGTCATTTTTTGGTTTCGTACACGAAAGAGTGGAGTTTCAAGGATGTATATGTGACCTTGTAAAACAAGTTGCTCGTAAAATTGCAAAAAGAAGGTCAGCATCAAATTGCGGATATGCAGACCGTCCACATCCGCATCTGTCGCAATCACGACTTTGTTGTAACGCAAATCGTCAAGCGAGTCCTCAATCCCGAGGGCTTTCATGACATTATAGAGTTCAATATTTTTGTAGATCGCTTCTTTTCCCTGTCCATGACAATTGAGCGGTTTACCCTTTAGACAGAAAACTGCCTGAGTATAGACATCACGGGCGCTGATCATGCTTCCGCCTGCGGAAATGCCCTCCGTGATAAAGACTGTGCTGTCATCCCCACGTCCGTTTTTATCGCCGAGGTGAAATTTACAGTCTTTAAGATTGGGGATAGTCAGCGCTGATTTTTTTGCATTGTCTCTGGCAGCCTTTTTGACACTGCTCAGTTCCTTGCGGATACGTTCATTGGATTGAATTTTGAGTTTGAGCGGTTCGGCAACTTCCGGATGCTTATATAGATAATCAACAAAGGTATCACGAACAAGCGGCATCAGTGATGAACGCAAATCGGAGTTTCCTAATTTGTTTTTGGTTTGAGACTCAAAAACCGGATCCTGCACTTTTATGGCAACCACTCCGACTATTCCGTCTCTGATATCCGGACCGTCAAAACTGGAATTAAAAAATTGGTTTACACCCTTTAGAATGCCTTCGCGAAATGCAGAAAGGTGTGTCCCGCCATCATTTGTGTGGTGGCCGTTTACATAGCTGAAATATTCCTCTCCATATCGCTCGGTGTGTGTAAATGCCATTTCTAAGTGACCGGTTTGGCAGTGTACGATTTCATAAAGATTCGCGTCACCAACTTCTTCCTGCATCAAATCCAGCAGGCCATTTTCCGATTTAAACTTTTCACCATTAAGTGTGATTGTGAGTTTCCGGTTAAGGTAGGCATAGTTCCAGAGTTGTTTCCGGATAGTTCCGAGGTCATAGGAATAATTCGGAAAAAGCTTTGTATCCGGAATAAAGCGGATTTTGGTACCGTTACTTTCGTTTGTCTCATTTTCCTCCGGAGCAGTTTCAAGTTCTCCCGATCTAAACTTGGCGGCGAGAAATTTTTTGTCTCGAAAAGAAGTGACTTCAAAATGTTCTGAAAGCGCATTAACTGCTTTTGTGCCTACGCCGTTCAGACCAACGCTGAATTGAAAAACTTCATCATTATATTTTGCGCCGGTGTTGATAATCGAAACGCATTCCACTACCTTCCCCAAAGGAATTCCCCGTCCAAAATCACGGATATTCACGACGCCACTTTCGATACGGATGTCGATGCGTTTTCCGAAACCCATGATAAATTCATCAATAGAGTTATCCACAATTTCTTTAAGTAAAACGTAGATGCCGTCACTGGGGTGGGAACCGTTGCCCAGGCGGCCGATGTACATGCCGGGGCGTAAACGGATATGTTCTAGAGAAGAAAGCGTGAGGATTTTGCTTTCGTCGTAAATCGTTTCTTGTGCTGGGGTCATCGTCTTTCCCTGACTGATTAGCATTCCATTGCATCCTCTCTTCTGTCCAAAAGAGAGACTTGCCGAAGATCATGAATAAAAAAAACCGGCAATATATTACTTCACACTATAGGTAATCATTGCGAGTTTGTCAAAATTTGTTTTTACTAAACATATTGTTAAAGTGCTTTCCTGCCTGTAGCTGCAAAAAATGTCAATCTCACATTTCCATTGAAACTGGCGAAAATTAGTAGGATGATTTTCCAGTATTATGCAAATTGTAAACACTATTAACAATTTGCATATATTTTTTCTGTTACACCCGCATCATGCCAATTTGAATAAACGACTTTTTAAAATGCCCAAACTATTTTTTTAAGATGTTGGTCTGGTCTCATGGCTTTTGGGAATTCAGACACATGAACAAATCACAACTCACCCGTTAAGAGGAAATCTGTTTAAAACATTGGTAGTATCAGAACTCGTAAAATCACGAATGAATCAAGGTAAACGCCCAGACCTTTTTTATTGGCGTGACAGTAACGGCAATGAAATTGATGTGATTGCAGAATGGGAAGCAAAAATAAAACCAATCGAAATAAAATCAGTTAAAACTTTGACCGTAGATTCATTCTCAGGATTAAAAAAATGGATGAACTTGGTCAAAAACGCAGGGGAATCTCCCACTCTGATATACGGCGGAGAAGAAAGTTATAAACAGTATCGAATTCAGGTGACAGGTTGGAAAAAAAGTGTGAAATTTTAACTGAAACTTCCAAATTATTCTTCAAGAAAAGCGCTCCACTACTTATTACAATCAAGCATCATGTTGTACTTCATTTTGTTGATTCGCAGTAGTTGTAGATATATTCATGATCTTCGGCAAGTCTCTCTTTTGGAC
>DTUH01000271.1 GCA_012964265.1 Candidatus Lambdaproteobacteria bacterium | reverse complement strand
CAGCTATATCGAGCCTTCACCATTTTACGCGGTGAGCCTTATCATCATACTTAACACCAATTTAAGTTTTCCAAATACTGAAACAACTCAATGAAACGCTTATTATTAGTTGCAATCACAATGTTTCTTTTGGGCAGTATGGGATATTTTGCAACGCAAAACAGCCATAATGTGTCCCTGAATTTATTTGGAAATTTCTCCATCCAATTATCAGTGTGGATGGTAATCGCAGTTTCGTTTGTGTCAGGATGGGTGGTGACAGAGCTCTGGCAGTTTATTTCACATCCTCAGCGATTTGTTCAAAGTTTCCTTGGAAAATTTTCTCGATACAGGGAAAATAAAAAACTGCAGCTGACACAAAATTTTGAGACTGCATCTTTGTTACGTGACCAAAAACAAGTCAGGAAAAATTATAATAAATTAGATAATCAAAAAACACCATTGTCTATTCGGATTCTATATCTTGAACAGTTGCGTTACGTAAATAGCGCGGACGAATTGCTCATCAAATACGCAGAGCTACGTGCCAAACATCAGGGTAATTTGCAGGTACTTTTGCCCTATTTGAAACTCGCTTGCGAGGTCAGTGAGTGGGATCTTACTGAAAGGCTGAGTCATGAAATTCTCCGTATATCTCAAGGACATCCGGATGCGTTGGAAGGTCTGCGGCAGTTTCATATTTTCAGACAAGACTGGGTTGCCTGTATTGAACAGGAGAGAGACTTGCTGAAAAAATTTAGTGGAAGTCTTATAACTAAAAATCTTGTGCAGGAACACGAAGAGCATTTGCAAAAAGCACTTCGTCAAGATCCGAAATGCTTGAAAAATTGGTCTTTCCGCTATTTACCTCAAAAAAGGGACAGAAGAAACGATAAACCTCTGGAAGCAATCGGTGAAGCAAGACAGTTGCAAAAGTCCGGCATGTTTATGGAGGCAGGACGAGTTTTGAAAGAAGCCTATGAGAATACGGCTTCTCTGGAATTGTTGGAGTCATTGGAAAATGTTTTCAAAGCAAGCGGAGCGGAGGAACAAATTTTGGAAATGATCGGCGGGCTTCACAATTCACGTCAACGTTCAATTCCTGCATCGCTTCTTTTTTCCAAACTTCTTTACCAAAATGATCGACTTGAGGATGCAGCTAAAGTTTTGAGTGAAGTGAAATTACCTGTAAGCACGACAAAGTTTCAAATAACAAAACTTGGAACAAAAGAAAAAGGAATGCAGTTGACGGAAGAATGGAGCGATCTTTATCATGCACTCCGTTATTTGATTGCAGTTCGTCAAAATCGTTCTGTAGATGCTCTACAGGAAGCAAAGCCCCTTTTGCGGGAAGCAAAAATAATTGGCATAACTTCCGGATGAAAATAATTGAGACAGAAGGAATTGTGCTCAAAACAATGGATTTTAAGGAAAAAGACTGCATTCTGACTTTTTTGACTCGGGATGTTGGTAAGAAGTCCGGAGTTCTTCATGGAGGGAAAAGTGTTCGGTCAGGTAATGCCGCAAAAGCAGAATTGTTTGTCATAAACCATTTTGAGTTTTCTGAAAAGCAGGATGCAGATTTGGTTCGTATTCGTAAATGTGAACTGTTGGAAAGTTATCCGCCAATCCGTCGAAATTATTCAAAATTTCTTCATGCCAATTATTTTACGGAATTGTTGCTGCAGTGTGAAATACCTGCAGTTGAATCTCAGGATTATTTTGATTTGCTGAAACAAGCAATCTCTCAGCTCTCAAATTCTAAAACTGGAATTGAAATCAAATTCAATTTTGAACTTCAACTGCTGAAACTGTTTGGAATTCAACCAAATTTGGAAAGCTGCGTGCAATGCAACAGTGACCTCTGGCAGAAAAAATCTGGAAGGAGCCTGGCTCCTAAATTTTCTGTTCCATACCAGTTGGACGCCGGTCTTGGAGGGATCCGTTGTCCAAATTGCTGTATCAGGAATTCATCTTCGGCATATTTGCATCCGGGAAGTCTGGCATTTTTTCGCGGCAGGCAAACATCATTGCAAAGCGATTCAGCAATTCGTCCGACACAAAATAATTTAAAGGAACTGGATCAGGCGCTCTATGTATATTTCCGGCATTTTTTTGGCAGGGATCTCAAGTCACACTCACTTTTGAAGGAGAACTCATGGAAAAGTTAGAATCCGCAACCTTAGGCGGCGGGTGTTTTTGGTGTCTGGAAGCAGTCTATTCCAGACTTGATGGGGTCAGATCGATTTCACCGGGTTATGCTGGCGGGAAGGTTCAAGATCCAACTTACGAGCAAGTTTGCAGTGGCGAAACAGGTCATGCCGAAGTGGTTCAAATTAGCTTTGATCCTCAAAAAACCAGTTACGAAACCTTACTTGATTGGTTTTGGCGTTGCCATGACCCAACTACTCTTAACAGGCAAGGCGGTGATGTGGGTACACAATACCGTTCCGTAATTTTCTATCAAAATGAACTGCAAAAAACCGAGGCTTACGAGTCAAAAAAAAATGCAGGTAAGTCAGGAATGTATGTTGATCCTATTGTTACAGAAATCAGCGCACTTACGGATTTCTATTCTGCAGAAGATTACCATCATGATTATTACAGTAATAACTCAAATGCCGGATATTGCACTTACATAATTCAGCCAAAACTCGAGAAGTTGAACCTGGAGTAAACTCTCTCAAAAATAAAACTGAGTCGTTCTATTTTGGTTGCCGAATGAATACTCATCACGAGGATGGATTTCTGTGTTGACAGCCTCTTCAGCAAGTTCGTTTATGAAACGGGAACGCTGACTCATACCGCCGGAATAGCCTGAGGAGATCACCGGTGCAGTAATTAGCAAATGACGTTTTGCACGGGTCATGGCAACATAAAACAAGCGGCGTTCTTCTTCAATTTGCTCTTTTGTCCCCAGGCTGCGTTGGTGTGGAAACAAGCCTTCTGTAAGTCCAATTACAAAAACCAGGCTCCATTCCAATCCCTTTGCCTGATGAATGGTTGTCAGGGTTAACACATCCTGATCACGTTGCTGCTCAGCTTCATGCTCAGTGATGATGCTTGAACCAACCAATGACAGCTCATTTAAAAACGCATCCAATTTATTATAATTCCCCGCAAATTCCTCGAGATAACGAATGTCTGTTTCACGTTGAGATGCGTTTTCAAAGCTGTTGAACAGTACATCATGGTAAAAACTCTGGTATAAAATACTGATCATGTGAGACGGTGTGATGCTTTCTTCGAGCATCTGCTGAAAAATCTCCAGCAGTACATTCCAGCTTTCAAGAGCCTTTCCCGGAATCAGTTTTTGCAGTTCAACATTTTCTTTGGTTAACCTTACAGCCTGTTGACTATGAAAAACACTGAAGATTCTGTGTGCAGTAGTGTTACCGATTCCAGGCAGAAGCCGCAGCAACCGCATCCAGGAAATTTCATCAAGAGGATTAAAAAGGACTTTGAGAAAAGCTGTAACATCCTTGATGTGAGCTTGTTCAAAAAACTTAACTCCTGAATGAACGACGAAAGGAATGCCTGCGTGAGTAAGTACTACTTGAAGAGCTGCTGACTGCACATGATTCCGGTAAAGCACACTCATTTCATTCAAAGAAATTTCCTGATCCCGGAAGCTGAGGATATTTTCCAGTACCAGTTCGGCCTCATCCTGTGCCGCCCAAACATGATGCACAAGTGGTTTTTCTCCTTCAGCTAATGAACTATACAGGTTCTTTTTAAACTGACATGTGTTAAAATTAATGCTCTGGTTTGCAGCTTCCAGGATTTCCGGAGTACTGCGATAATTTTCCTCCATGTAGTAGGTCACGGCTTGGTAACGTTCCGGAAACTCAAGCATATTTCCAAAATCGGCGCCGCGCCAGCTATATATAGATTGAGCATCGTCACCAACAACCATTAAGTTTTTATGTGACAAAGACAGCCGATATAAAATGTTAGCTTGAACCTGATTGGTATCCTGATATTCATCTACCAGGATATATTGAATTTGCCGGCAAAGCGGAAGTCCTTCACCATTGCGCAAGAGCAGTTCCAGCCAGTTTTCCAGCAGGTCATCAAAATCCATCACTTGTCCTCGTTTTTTCTTGCGGCGGTATGTAGAAAGAACTTTGAGAATTGTTTCAGTGTTTTCTGAAAAGTGCGGATAATCTGCAGACAATAACTGCTCCAAGTGAAAATTGCGTTCATGGTAGGCAGAGTCCAAAATCATTTGTTGAGTGCAAAAACGGTTGAAAGACAAAGAAAATATATTTTGTAGAACTGCGGCTTTTGGAAAATATTTCCAGGGCTTGCCGATTGTTTCTGCCAAGGAGGCTTTTATGAGGTCTCTGGAGTCTGAGGAGTCCAGAATACTGAAATTATTTTTATAGTTCAGTAATTTGGCATTTCGTCGCAGGAATCGGCTACCCACACTGTGGAAGGTCCCATGAATAATTTTTTGTTGTTCAGTAGAATTCTTGAGAGCTCTGCCGACTCTTTGGGCGATTTCGTTTGCGGCTTTGTTGGTGAAGGTCAGCAAAAGGATGGAAGACGCGGGAATGCCTGAATGAATCAGCTGTGCGACACGGTGGGTGATCACCCGTGTTTTTCCACTACCTGCTCCAGCAATGACTAATGCCGGTCCGGATTTGTGATCGACGATTTTTCGCTGGTTTGGATTTAAAGATTCTATTGACCAGTTGGACATGTAAATGATTGGTGTTAAACGAACTACATTAGTTGATGTGAAAACCGTGTCGTCAAATTTTAGTCTGAAACAAAAACAACAAGCAAAATAATTTCCATGTTTATTGAAGAATTAAAACAAATATATTCTACATTCCTTGCGGAATCGAATCAGTTCCTAAGCAACAATTTCAACGGTGGAGTACCGATTCCGGATGAGAAGATACCCTTGATTTTCGCAGGCATTTTGTTTTTAGTTTTGCTGATTTGTTTTTCAGGATGGTACTTGCTGCGTAACAGGTTCCTGAAAAATAAAGCTCCAGATGAACTTAGCGGACGGGCAAAAGAGAAACACCTGGAGCAATTGAAAAAAGAGCGGGCCAAGGAGCTTGAGTTGCGGATCAAGCAAGAAGAAAAGTTGCAGGAAGAAAAAGAGGCAGCACAACTTGCAAAAGTGGAAGAACGTGAAATAGAGCTTCAGGAGCAAATTGCTTCTATGGAGGAGGAACGCCGTAACAAGCAAGTGTTGCAGCGGGATTTAGAAAAAGAACCTGAAATGGAGGCGCCGATCGAGAAGGAGGATTCTTTTTTTGAACGTCTCCGAAAAGGTATCGGAAAGACTAGAACACAATTGCTCAGCAATTTGTCGGATACCGTTTTAGGTAAAAAAGAAATCGATGAGGATTTGCTGGATGATTTGGAAGAAGTCCTAATTGGTTCCGACATTGGTCCGGAAACTACTGAGCGTATTCTTGAGTCAATTACAGAAAAGATTGAGCGCAAGGAATTGACAAATCCGCAAGTTTTGCAGGCAGAAATACAGCAGGAAATTCAAAAAATTATGAATAAAACATATCCTGTTCCCGGAACTTCAGATCGGAAGCCACTGATTTTGCTTTTTGTTGGTGTTAACGGTGTAGGCAAAACTACCACCATTGGAAAAATAGCAGCCCAATATCGCCAGCAGGGAAAAAAAGTCTTGATGGGTGCAGGTGATACTTTTCGGGCAGCCGCAATTGATCAACTGGTGGAATGGTGTAAACGGGCTGATTGCGATATTGTAAAAAAAGATACCGGAAGCGATCCGTCTGCGGTTATGTATGAAACGGTGCAAAAAGGTCTGGATGAGGATTATGATGTGGTGCTCTGTGATACTGCGGGCCGTCTGCATACCAAAAAGAATTTGATGGAAGAATTAAAGAAAATGGTACGTGTTATTCGCAAATTGATTCCGGATGCACCGCATGAAGTCTTGCTGGTGCTGGATGCGACCACCGGACAAAATGCTATTTTTCAAACTCGTGAATTCATGGAGGCTGCGGATTTAACCGGACTGATTATTACCAAACTGGACGGCACGTCCAAAGGTGGGGTTGTTATTGGAATCGTCAACGAGTTTGATATTCCAGTCCGTTACATCGGAATTGGGGAACAGGTTGAGGATCTGCGGCCCTTTGACGCAAGGCAATTTACGGAATCACTTTTTGCTTAGTTTTCGCGGTAGTCTGAAAAATCTAAAACTAAAAAACAAAAACGATCCTAGACACGGTTATAAGATAGTAACCAGAAGGCAAACGTCAGAAAAATTAAATTTCCGCTCCATGCAGCAAAGAAAGGCAGGAGTAAGCCGGCACTGCCAATTGCCATTGTGATCTGATTGAACATCCAGAATAATATTCCTAGTAAACAGCTAATGGCCAGCGATTCTGCTGCCATTCCACGTCTGTTGTATGATGCGGATAGTCCCAGTCCAATCAAGACCATGACAAATAATTGAAACGGGTAAGCTGTTTTCTGGAAAAACTCAACCCAATGACGTGTTACATCAAGTCCTTCACTTTGCAGTTTTAAGGTTTCTTCATATAAGTCAAAGAGTGGTTGGTGATGTGGAGAAACGGGAATAACAAAAGGCACTGTGGGTAACTTTTCTGTTTCGATCCGCCACTGTTCAACATGTTCCAGTTTCAATCTTTCTTGCAGAAAAAGATGTCTGATAACATTATGAAATATCCATGACTTTTTTTGTTGTTCTCCCCGTTCAATTGTTGTCCTTCCTACAAGCTGGAAAGGATTTTTCTGCCAGTGAAATGATGTAATTGAACTCAAACGTCCGTCTGGCTGGCGATTACCAAAATAGTAAATACTCTGGTCTTCACCCACTTTCCAGAGAGGCTTCAAGCGTGTTGTATTTTCCTGTTTGACCCATGTTTGATGCATCCAGTTGTACATGTAATTCTGGCTGAAATAAGCAAAAACCGCAATCAAGATAGATACAGCTAACACAGGAAAAGCCAGTCTCCATCCGCCGAATCCGGAACTGCGCATTGCAAGCAATTCAGCATTCTTGTTAAACGAACTGAATGTGGCAATGGTGGAAAGTAAAACTGTGATCGGTATAATCAATTCCAGTAATAAAGGCAGCAATAATGCAGTTTCCTGAAGTAACTCCAAAAAACTTAACCAGCTGGAAAAAACATCACCTAGATTACCAATAAAATTTCCGACCAGCGTCATCAGCACAAATGAGCTGAGAAACAACAGAAAATAATGGATAAATTCTGATGCAATGTATTTTGGAATTATTTTGAAAGGCACGGTTCCGATTCTTTGTTGGTGAATAAAAAAAGCTGAACCATTAAGATAAAGTTTCTATAAAAAAGGTTCAAAGTAAATAAACAAAAAATCTTTATATTTGTGCAGAAATTAGGACATTAACTTGCATAAAATCACTGGATTAGTATCGTAGAGAAAATATATATTTATGACTTTGTGATGGCACATTTAAAGTCAGCAGAATTAAATCAATGACTCAAATAGTTCTTGTACTCGAGGAAAATCTGGAAATTCAACTGGTAATTGCCGCATCTTTGAAGGATAGC
>DTUH01000270.1 GCA_012964265.1 Candidatus Lambdaproteobacteria bacterium | reverse complement strand
TCACTAAAGATCGGAGATTCCGTTCGGGTTTCCGTAAAAAATTAATATTCAAATTTGTAGTTACAGCTAAAACAACTGCACCCACTGTTGTTAAAATTGCGGCATACATTGCCGTGTCTGCGAGCAACATCATCGTCGGTCCTGAGACTGTTCCTCCCGGACGTAAATGGGTTTGATTGACTTCCAGGCGCAATTTTGCACGTCGATTTTCACAGGATTCCACAATTAGCGGATTTTCGGGAAATTCCCGTTGTAATAATTTTTGGATTTCATCCGCAGTCATTGACAATATTTTTATTAAACAAAAAATTTTGGAAAACCAGAAGTTTGAAATGGCTTGCTGTACTACTTGAGTTTGATCAACAATACTTTATCACAAATTAAGCAAAAATTTTATTGATCTTTTCCGTTTCATGAACTCATTGTCAGCCCTTAACGCTCAGCAAAAGGAAGCAGTTACCACTCTGGAAGGTCCTGTGATGATTCTTGCCGGTGCAGGCAGCGGAAAAACTCGTGTTATCATACAGCGTATTGCCCATTTGATCCAGAAAAAGCAGGTTTCACCTCAGCAAATTCTTGCAGTTACTTTCACCAATAAAGCAGCAGATGAAATGCGGGCACGTTTACAGGAAATGCTCTCAGGAAAACAGCAAGGCGTGCATTTGAGTACATTTCACGCGTTGGGTGTGAGTCTGTTGCGTAAGTCGATTCATCATTTGGGTTACCGTCAAAATTTCATCATTTACGACACGCGCGATCAATATTCGGTGATTAAAACCATTATGGAAGATCATGATATTGACGATAGCGGATTGATAGATGCGAAGTTGGTACACTCTGAAATCAGCCGGGCAAAATCTGCGGGGCAAAGTCCGGAAGATTTTTTGCTGCAACAGGAATCGTTGCAAAAACAAATGGTTGGCAAGATTTTTCGTCACTATCAGAAAACAATGAAAGGTTGCAACGTGATTGATTTTGATGACATACTCAATCTAACGCTGACCCTTTTTGAGAATCATCCGGAAGTCATGGACTCTTTGACGGAACGCTTCCGTTATATTATGGTAGACGAATATCAAGACACGAATCGGATACAATATAAACTACTTCAGCACCTCACAAAACGTCACAGGAATCTTTGTGTAGTAGGTGACGACGACCAATCTATTTACGGCTGGCGCGGTGCGGAAGTTCGGAATATTTTCGATTTTGAAAATGATTTTCCGGAAGTAAAACTTGTACGTCTGGAGCAAAATTACCGTTCAACGCAAAATATTATAGCAGCGGCAAATCAGGTAATCTCTGAGAATACTCAGCGCATGCCAAAAAAACTTTGGTCTGAAAAAACATGTGGAGAAAAACTGGATTGGCTTCAAGCTGAAACCGAAGTGGAAGAAATGGAAGCCGTGACAAGGAAAATTCGCACAAAAATTTTGCAGCATGGCAGGCGATATTCGGATTATTCTATTCTCTACCGTTCAAATTTTCAGTCTCGAGTAGTTGAAGAAGCGTTGCGTGAAGCTAAAATTCCATATCGTATGTTGGGCGGAACGAGTTTTTATGATCGTGAAGAAATCCGTGACGCGCTTGCATATCTCAAAGTGATTTATAATCCAAATGATGAAGTCAGCCTGCACCGCATTATCAACACCCCTCGGCGTGGAATTGGGAAAACATCACTCATGAAAGCAAATGGGTGTTGTCAGGAACTGCATCTGCCTTTGTTTAAAGTGATGTGCCGTGCCAGAAAATATGAACGCATTCCCAAAGATTCAGCCTTCACTATGGAAATGTTTGCAGGCATCATCAGCAATTATCAGCAGCGTTTTACCAATGAAAAATTAAGTGCTGTTTTCAAAGATTTGCTGGATGAAATCGGTTATCTTCGATACCTAGAAACACAAAGTGGTGACATCAAGGTACGTGAGCGCCGTGTTTTGAATGTACTTGAATTGCTGGTAAGCGTCCGTAAATACTCTGAACAAAATCCGGAAGCAAATCTTCAAAGTTATTTGGAGCGGGTGACGCTTTTTACGCAAAGTGACAACGATACGGAAAGCAAAGCCAATCAAGTTTTGATAATGACTCTGCACAGCGCAAAGGGCTTGGAATTTCCTTTTGTGTTTATGGTCGGTATGTCTGAAGGTGTCTTCCCGAACCATCGTGCGCTAGAAGAAGCAGGCGAAAATGAAGAGCGTCGTTTGTGCTATGTCGGCATCACGAGGGCACAGCAAGAACTGACTTTTTCCATGGCCAAATCTCGTAAGTATTACGGAGAAAGCATCAAGCAGGAACCATCGCGGTTTCTCCTTGACATAAATCCGGAACTGCTTTCCGTTCCAATAGTTGGAGAAACTACAGAAGAAGTAAAAAAGGAACGCAGCCGCGAATCACGTTCTGCTTTTTTCACACAATTTAAACAACTCGAAGCCAACTGACAGATGAAATATTTTAGACATTTAATTTTACGGCTGTTGTTGATTATTGTTGGAATAATTTTTTTATCCGGAATTGCGTTTGCACAAACTCTGATTGTCGCACTTGGAGATTCCTTAACGGAGGGATTTGGAGTTAGCAGGGAAGAAGCTTATCCGTACTTGCTTGAAAAGGCACTCTTGCGGAAAGGTTATGTAGTGAAGGTGATTAACGCCGGAATCAGCGGATCCACCAGTGCCAGTGCATATTCCCGTCTCAAGTGGTATATCAGGACAAAACCTGACATAGTTATTTTAGCACTCGGCGGAAATGATGGTTTGCGAGGGTTAAGCGTGGAACACATGAAAAAAAATTTAAGCAAATCAATTGAATTAGCGCAGTCCGAAAAAATACTGGTTTTACTTGCCGGAATGCAAATTCCTCTAAATTACGGTACGGAATACACAGAGTCTTTCCGGAATTCTTTTCATGAATTGGCGAAAAATTATAAACTGCCAATGATCCCTTTTCTGCTCAAAGAAGTAGGGGGTGTTTCAAGTTTGAACCAGCCCGATGGTATCCATCCCACCCCAGAAGGACATCAAATTATCACCCGGAATGTGCTTGAATATTTAGAACCGCTTTTGCCTGAAATAAATTGAGGCTTGCCGAATTGATGATACAAATATCCAACCAGTTTTTCGGGAGAAAAATGCGGTTTCTGTTTGGAATTAAAAACATCTAACCAAACCTTCTCATTGACTTGAGAGCGGTTTGGATCTGCTTTTGCTGCTTGAGGTGAGCTCGGTTGCCCGGTGCAAGCACATCCACGGCCTTTTTTCCCATTTCCAGGATTTTCAAAACACCATGATTTGCAAGGCTCAGCATTTTACGTTGCTCATACGCGTAGTATGAGATTTGTGCGAATTCTGCCAGAACCGTGATGTCACCAAGTTTTGGGTTCTTAAAAGAAGATCTTTTTAAAGCTTTGTGGTAAGCGACAATGGCCTTGTTGAAAGTTGGTGTCAACGCTGGTCGTGCAGTTATATCCCTCATCACCACCCGGAGAGTTAAAATCCGCAAAGCCTGCATATGCACACGTGCTTCCATTAGATAAGGCAAAGGAAGTTTGCTGTCGATTTCCTGCAGTTTGGCAATAACCTTCAGCCCGAATAGATGTAAGACCGGAATGCGTTTAATTACTTCAAGAGCAGCTAAAGTTTTGCGGACGACAAGTGCGTGTTTATTTTTTGATGAATCGGAACCTCCGAATAAACTCTTTACTCTGTGTTTGGAAGTTAATTCATCGAGTTCACTCAATTGCATTGACATAGTGATGTTGCCGCGAGTGTCTTTATCCAGAGAATCTGTGTATTCCAACAATTTTAAAGTTATTTTTATTTCCTGGATTATCATTGCCTCATTTTCATCAATATCTTCTTCTTCGTCAGCCTTTATCAAGTCTTTGATGGAGATAACATCCAGATTTACATTTTTTAGTTGCTTTGAGTGAACCACGAGCAGGTTTTTTTTGTGTGTGCTGATGATTTTTTCCAAATATAAACGGTAAGTTTGTCCGGCAATTTGCAAAGTAGCTGGCGTAATATCTCCTAAATAAATGGTAAGAGATGCTTGAATCAAGAGGTTACGGTAGAGTGATAAAGGGAAGTCCCGTTTGTCGCGCAGCATGGTTCTGACGAGTTTAACCCTTGCGGTACTTGAAATTGGGTCACTGCTAATTTTTGAAACCAAAGCAGTAATTTCAGTATTTTTTGCCTGATTTCCGATGATGCTCGCATCCACATGCACTCCTTTTGCACCAGTATCTGCAGGAAGGATAGTTTTGCGCATCTTCGAAAAAAAGGAAGAGTTACGGAGTTTGTTGACGTTTTCAGAAGCCTGAATTATCTGCCTTTGAATTTTATGAAAATCGAGGCCTGGAATGGGGTTGATTGTCTGTGATTTGCTCTTAAATATTTTATTCAAAATTCCTCTTTTCTTTCGCAAAGTTGCGGTAACACTTTTCAATTAACTTTTTCTTTTTGATTACTTCTAAAGGTCCCACTCCTTGATTTGGTGTTTTGTCAAAATATAGAGTCTTCTTGGGTTATCAATCGAAAAAGAGACAACCTTTGAATTGCTTTATACTTTAATCTTAAACATATATCAGCTAAAAACGAAAGATTGTCATCTTTAGGTGCAAAAAATCAAATTTAATAGCATATGGTTTAAAACGGATATTATGGGTATTCGCACCTGTGTTACAGTGATTTATTTGTGAAATCATAGTCAGTTCCGCATGATTTATGCATTTTCATGCTTTGGAAAGTAGTGGTAAAAAAGTTGGTTTCGTTTTATGCAATTAAGTTTTTGCTCCGACCAAATTAGTAATTTCTTTGGTTGTAGAATCATAGATTTCCTTTTGCATTTTTTCAAAGGAAGCGCTCGACGTTTCTGTCAAAATGGATTATACTTTCTGACACGAAAGAGATCATCTCAATCAGGATAACTTACATGCATAGAGCATGCACTGTCAAAGGCAATGAATAAAGGTGATCCCCGCATTTTTTTCCGGAATATCCTCATATAAATGTGCGTGAAATTTCCGCAAAAGTTCGGTTTCCGGATGCTTTGGGTTTATTTGATAAGTTAACCTGAACTGCGAATAAGTGATTTAAAGATTCCATGCCACAGACTTTTCCTCCTATAAAAATGGGAGGCACGACAGAGGGCCTGCTTGTTTTGAGTAATGGTCGTTTCTTCCGTGGTAAATTACGGGGTGCTCCAGTTGAGGCTACCGGTGAAGTGATTTTCAATACGTCTATGACAGGTTATCAAGAAATTCTTACCGACCCATCTTACACCGGCCAGATAGTGACAATGACTTATCCGCAAATTGGCAACTACGGTGTGAACGCTGATGATATGGAGTCAAAATCCATTCATGCTTCGGCTCTGATTGTTTGTGAACTAAGTCATATGAGTAGTAATTGGAGGGCGACTCAAAGTTTGGATGAGTGGTTGATAAAACACAGGATTCCTGTTTTGGAGGGAGTTGACACACGTTCTTTGGTAAAGGCGATTCGTTCGGGCGGTGAATGTTCCGGATTGCTGGTCCCATCAGATTCCCTTCACACTTTGGATGAACTGCGTGAAGAAGCACTGGACTTACCCTCAATGGTCGGCCAAAACTTGGCCAGACAGGTTTCCACCCGTGAATCTTATTTTTGGCCGTCTGAAGAGGAGACTAAACCTATAACGGTGATTGCTTATGATTTTGGTATAAAGTACAATATTTTACGAATCATGAACAGTCTTGGAATAAGTGTGACGGTGGTGCCATGGAACACTTCTGCTGAAGAGGTTCTGGAGATGAATCCGGAAGGTATTTTCCTTTCCAATGGTCCAGGGGATCCTGCTGCAGTCAAAGAGGCAATTGAAGCAGTTCAAAATTTGCTGGGTAAATTACCTATTTTTGGAATCTGTCTGGGTCATCAAATATTATCTTTGGCTTTGGGTTGCCAGACATATAAACTGGTATGCGGACATCATGGAGGCAATCATCCTGTGATGGATTATTCAACAAAAAAAATCGAAATTACCAGTCATAATCATGGATTTTCAGTGGAGGAAAAATCGCTACCCAAGAATGTCCGCGTAACCCACCGGAACCTGAATGATCAAACTGTTGAGGGTATTGAATCACTAGTTTATCCGGCATATTCTGTTCAATATCATCCGGAAGCTGCCCCTGGACCAAGAGATGCATCGTACCTTTTTGGCCGGTTTCTTGAAATGCTGAAATGCTGATCCCAAAAAAAACTTTTTAGAAGTTATGCAAAATGCAATTAAACAGTCAAAAATTTTAAACCAGAAAATAAGCAAGTGAGGTTAGATGAGCGTAGGTAAAATGACAGGCCCAAAAAAGGCTGCAATTCTATTACTTGCCTTGGGTGAAGACGCGGCAGCGGATGTGATGAAAAATTTGGAGGAAGCGGAAATACAGCAGGTCGGTTATTATATGAGCCGTTTTACAGATGTTGCTCCAGAAGAATTGGACATTGTTCTCGAGGAGTTCTATAGAAATTCGGTGATGGCAGATGAAGGTGTTGGCATTAGCACCTCACCTGATTTTGTCAGGAACGCTCTGACCAAGGCTTTGGGAGCAGACAGGGCTAAAGAGCTAAGTGATAATCTGCGTGCCGGAGAAGATGATGCCGGCCTTGAAGCTTTGCGCTATGCCGAACCGATAATGATCTCAAATTATATCCGTACCGAACACCCACAAACAATTGCGCTTATTCTTTCTTATTTAAAGAATGTAGAACAATCCGCGACCGTCCTGCGAGAATTGCCTGAAAGCTTGCAGGCAGATGTCTTATATAGAATGGCTGTTCTTGAAAGCATTCCTCCAGGAGTTGTTGCGGAAATGAATGAGGTTTTAACTGAAGAAATGAAAACGGCAGGTAGTATGGCAACAAGTGTAGGAGGAGTTGAACCTGTAGCAGAAATCTTAAACTCTGTGGACAAGGCTACCGAAACCAGAATTCTGGCGAGTATCGAAGAATCAAATCCGGATCTGGCAGAACAAATCCGGGAATTGATGTTCACCTTTGAAGATATGGCTCTTATTGATGCCAAGCAAATGCAAATTGTCATGAAAGATGTTGATCAGGCCGACATGGTTCTGGCACTCAAAACAGCAAGCGATGCAGTCAAAGAACTTATTTTCAGCAGCATGTCTTCACGGGCTGCGGAAATGGTACGAGATGATCTGGAGAACCTTGGTCCTGCCAAAATATCGGATGTGGAAGCAGCACAGCAAAAAATCATCAAGGTTGTCAAGAAGCTTGAGGAAGACGGCTCGATAGTCATTGCCGGTGCAGGCGGAGGTGACGTAGTTTGATTAATAATTGGTGTGAACCAGATAAGGTTACAGTCATGAAAAATTGATTATTGTGCAACTGAGCAAACAGACAAACTTAAGATCAATAATTTTTTTTACTCCCTCATATTTTTGTTGATATTTGCGGTTGCGCATGATTCCTCTTAAAAGCTTCAGTTTTCATTGATCAACAGTTATAATTTAAGCAAAGATATATGTTACGAATCTGTGTGTTTAGAGAAAAAATAAAT